>DATFEC010000013.1:0-6750 GCA_035251655.1 Candidatus Limnocylindria bacterium
GGATGTCGTTCTCCGCGTGCCGGAAATCTTGTGGCGCGCGCTGGACGCCCTGTATGATTCGGCGGCATTCGGCCGGGACAGCCGCCCGCTGTCCGTGCCCGAGCCCCGCCCGTCCGCGCTTTGTCCGCGACCAGCGGGAACGGAGGAAGACCCCCATACGGGTGGAGGAGATTCATGCGGAACCAGCGAAGGTTTGGATACTTCGCGCTACTTGCCTCGTCGATGCTGATCTTGGGTGCCTGTACCAGCGGCACGATCGACGTCGGCAAGGGACTGTGCCGGGAGATCGGCGACAACGTAGCTGAGCCACTGCCCTCAGTGGAGGCGACGGGCGAGAGCGACCTCGTCATCGGCGTCGTGACCGACGTTGGTTCGCTCGACGACCGGAACTTCAACCAGTTCAGTTGGGAAGGCGCCCTGCTCGGCGCGGCCACCATCGGCGCCGCCGAGCCGACCGCCGTCGTGACCCAGGACGATTCGGAGTACGCGGCGAACATCCAGTCCCAGGTCGACGCCGGCTCCGACATCATCATCACCGTCGGATTCGCCATCGGCGCGGCGACCCTCGAGGCTGCCACCGAGAACCCCGATGTCCACTTCATCGGCGTCGACCAGTTCCAGACGATGGCCCCTGAGGAGGCCCTTCCGAACTACGAGAGCCTCATCTACAACGAGGCGCAGGCCGGCTACCTGGCCGGGATCGTGGCGGCCAGCCTCAGCGAGAGCGGCTCCGTTGCCGCGCTCGGTGGGCATAGCAACATCCCGCCTGTCGTGAACTACATGCGGGGATTCCAGAACGGCGCGCTCGCGACCAACGAGGACGCGAACGTGATCTTGGAGTACGTGACCGACAGCGACCTCACCTTGGCCTTCAACGACCCAGCCTCGGGTAAGACCTTTGCCGAGCAGTTCCTGGCCCAGAACGAGGATGTTGACGTCCTGTTCCAGGTCGCGGGCAAGACTGGCAACGGCATGCTCCAGGCCGTCGAGGAGGCAGGCATCTACGCGATCGGTGTCGATGTCGACCAGTGGGTGTCGACCCCGGACTCGGCGGAGTGCATCGTCACCAGCGCCGAGAAGAAGCTCTCCGCGTCGGTGAGCGAGGCCATTGTGGACTTCGCCGCCGGTGAGGAGCGCAGCTGGAACGTGTTCCTGAACGCCGCCGAGGGCATGGTTGGCCTTGCCCCGTACTACCAGTTCGACGAGGTCATCACCGATGACATCCAGGGCACGATCGACAACGCGTTCGACGCGATGGTCGACGGCTCCCTGGACGTCTGCCAGCCTGAGCGCTGGGAGTCGGGAACCGATTCGAACTGCTACTTCGGGGGCGGTGACGGGGACCCGGGAACCTGATCCCCGTCAGCTGACCTGACTGGACCCACAGACGAGCGGGCCGATCCTCGGATCGGCCCGCTCGCTTCCTTCCGCATGGAAGCACGGAGTAGCACGTACTGATGAGCGCTGACCGGCCAGCCGGATCGCCCCCGCTTCTCGAGATGCGGAACATCACGAAGCGATTCCCGGGGGTCGTCGCCTGCGAGGGGATCAGCCTCGACCTCCGGGCCGGTGAGATCCATGCCCTGCTCGGGGAAAACGGTGCCGGCAAGTCCACGCTCATGAACGTCCTGTACGGCCTCGCTACGCCGAACGAGGGCGAGATCCTGATGGACGGCCAGCCGATCGAGATCGCCAGTCCGCACGATGCCATCGAACGCGGGATCAGCATGGTCCACCAGCACTTCATGCTCATCCCGGTCCTCTCGGTGGCGGACAACATCCTGCTCGGCGACGAACCAATGCGGCGCGGTGGCCTCCTCGACAAGGGCCGTGCCGCCGAGACGATCCGGGAGCTCGGCAAATCGCTCGACTGGGAGATCGACCCCAATCGGCCGGTGGGCCAGCTGTCGGTCGGCTGGCAACAGCGAGTCGAAATCCTCAAGGCCATCTATCGCAATGCGAAGATCCTGGTCCTCGACGAGCCGACGGCCGTACTCACCCCGCAGGAGACTCGCGAGATCTTCGAGGTTCTCCGCCGCCTGAAGGCGGAGGGCTACGCAATCATCTTCATCAGCCACAAGCTGTACGAGGTCCTCGAGATCGCGGACCGGATCACCGTCATCCGTCGCGGTCGAGTCGTTGGCAGCCGGCGGCCGACGGAGACGAACGAGGACGAGCTGGCGGAGATGATGGTCGGCCGTGAGGTGCAGCTGACCGTCGATCGCGGCGAGAGCCATCCGACGACGGCTGCCCTGGAGGTCGACGACCTCGTGGTCCGGGACGACCGGGGTCGCGAAGTCGTCCACGGTGTCAGTTTCGAGGTCCGCGCGGGCGAGATATTCGGCATTGCCGGCGTCGCGGGAAACGGTCAGGACGAGCTGGTCGGGGCCATCACCGGGCTCCGCAAGCCGCAAAGCGGGAGCGTCTCCCTGGCCGGGGAAGACGTGACCGGGGCCGGCCCGCGGCGGCTCCATCGGCTGGGAGTCGGGTTCGTACCCGGCGACCGCCATCGGTTCGGGATGGTCATGAGCTTCCCGATCGCAGACAACCTGGTTCTGAACGATTACTACCACCCACCCTACTCGCGTGGGATGGCCTGGAACCCGGAGGCGATCAAGGCCGACGCGAAGGCGGCCATCGAGAAGTACGACGTGCGCACACCGTCGGCCTCCCTCCTGGCAGACACCCTGTCGGGTGGCAACCAGCAGAAAGTGGTCGTCGCCCGCGAGTTCGAGGGGCACCTGAAACTGCTGGTCCTCGACCAGCCGACGCGAGGCCTGGACGTGGGGAGCATCGAGTTCATCCACAGCCAGGCAATCGCGCGCCGCGACGCGGGAGTTGCCGTCCTCCTCGTCTCGGCCGAGCTCGACGAGGTCCTCGAGCTTTCCGATCGGATCGCGGTCATGTACCGCGGGCGGATCGTGGAGGTCCTCGACGGCCGGACGGCCGACAAGGAGGACGTCGGGCTGCTAATGGCCACCGGCGGACGGGAGAGTGGCATCCAGGAGCAGGTCGTAGAGGACGTGGCGTGATCGCGCGCGTCAGGTCCGTTGCCCTCATCCCCGCCCTCTCCGTCGTCCTCGCCCTCCTCGTCGGCGCGATGATCATGATCCTCACCAGCCCGCTGGTCGTGGACTCGTTCAGCCTGACCCTGCCGCTCGAAGCCTACGTGGCCATGATCAGCGGCGCCTTCGGGTCCCTCAACGGCATCGTCAACACCTTCGCGAACGCGACACCGTTGCTGCTCGCGGGCCTGGGCATCGGGATTGGCTTCAAGGGCGGCCTGTTCAATATCGGTGGTCCGGGCCAGATGGTGATCGGAGCCCTGGTCGGGACGACGGTGGCCCTGGCCTTGAACGACGCGTCGCCTATCGTCGCTATCCCCGCGGCCCTCATCGGCGGCATGGTCGGCGGTGCGATCTACGGCTTCATTCCCGGCGCCCTGAAGGCGTTCACGGGTGCCCACGAGGTCGTGGTGACGATCATGCTGAACTTCGTGGCCTTCTCGATCATTTCGTGGGCCGTATCCGGGCCGCTCATCGGCACCGGCGTGACCTTCGCTCGGACCGATGACATCCAGGCCGCGGCCCTGCCGGTCATCATCGGCCGGAACGGGCATCTCGGGATCCTGGTCGCCGCCGTGGCGGTTCCGATCGTCTACTGGCTCCTCTACCGCAGCACGACCGGCTTCGAGATCCGGACGACCGGCGCGAACCCCGATGCCGCCCGCTACGCCGGCATGCGCCCGCGCGGCGTGATCGTCCTGACGATGTCGCTTGCCGGGTTGTTCGCCGGCCTGGCGGGGATCATCCAGATCCTCGGCCCCCAGACCGGGTTCCTGGCCGCGTCCTACACGGCCCCCGTCGGGTTCGAGGCGATCGCGGTGGCCCTCCTGGGCCGGGCGCATCCGGTCGGCATCATGTTCGCCGCCCTCCTGTTCGGCGCCATGCAGGCCGGTACCAACAACATGCAGATCCTCGGACTGCCGCCCCAGATGGTCGACATCCTCCAGGCTGTCATTCTGCTGTTCATCACCGCCGACATCGTCGTCCGCCGCGTGTTCCGCGTGCGCGAGCAGGCCGGGGAGCTGGTCGAGATCGCATCGGTCAGCCGCTCGTATGGCGGCGGCGGCACGGGCACGGCAGGCACCTGACCATGGAGGCCCTGTACGACATCCCAGTCATCGGCCTCGTCATCCAGTTCGTCGTCTACGTCCTCACCCAGTTCCCCCTGGTCGCCCCGATCATCGTGGCCGGCGCCGTCCCGATCGTCCTTGGCGCCCTTTGCGGCTTCATGAACGAGCGAACCGGCGTGGTGAACATCGGCATCGAGGGCATGATGCTGATCGCGGCGTTCGTTGCCTGGTGGGGCGCTTCCCTAGCTTCCGAAGTCATCCCGATCCGGTCCGGACCGCTGGGGATCACCCCCGCCCTGCTCATCGGCCTGGCTGCTGGGATCGGCGCCGCCTGCCTGATCTCGGCGCTGCACGCCTGGCTATCCGTCAGCCTCCGGGCCGACCAGATCATCAGCGGGACGATCATCAACCTGTTCGCCATCGGCGTCACCGGCTACCTGAACATCCTCGTCAGCGCGACCGCCCCGCCGTCTGGCGGGCAGTTCGGGAGCATCAACCTTCCCGACGCACTGACCGACCTGCCGGTCATCGGGCTGCTCCTCGAGTCGTTCATCGAGGTCGGGCCGATTGCGTTGACGATGCTCATCAGCGTCATCCTGCTCCAGTTCCTCCTCTACCGGTCACGGTGGGGGCTGCGCACCCGGGCCGTCGGCGAGCATCCCCGCGCCGCCGAGACCGTGGGCATTGATGTAATCCGCCTCCGCTGGCGGAACGTCGTCATGGGCGGCATCTTCGCCGGCCTGGCCGGCGCGTATCTGACCATCGAGTTCGGGGATGCCTTCCAGAGCGGTATGACGAACGGCCGCGGGTTCATCGCACTGGCCGCGCTGATCTTCGGCCGCTGGACGCCAGTCGGTGCCTTCCTCGGGGCGCTGCTGTTCACCGCCTCGGTCGGCCTGGAGCGGTCGATCCGGATCGCCCCACCCCCGGGGGAGTTGGGCGAGCTCCTGACTGCCATTCCCGGCGAGTTCTACAACGCGCTGCCGTACCTGATCACGATCATCGTCCTGGCGGGCGTCGTGGGAAAGAGCATCCCGCCGGCCGCCGACGGGAAGCCGTACCAGCGCGAGGGTAAGGCGGCCTAGTCCGGAGCTCGCCCGTTCAGCTGGCGGCCGCGGCCGCCATGGGTGCCGCCAGGACCGAGATCCGGCCAGCGACCACCCGCGAGACCTCCCGAAGCGCCGCGGCGGCGGCGGACTGGTCAGACTCCGGGTGCTGAGCCGAGGTGATCGGCACTCCGGCGTCCCCACCGGAGCGAACCGCCGGCTCGAGCGGGATGCGGCCGAGGACGTCCAGGCCCAGCTCGCGGGCGATGGTCGCGCCACCACCGGAGCCGAACAGGTCGTGCTCGGAGCCGCAGTCAGGACAGATGAAGCCGCTCATGTTCTCGACCACGCCAAGGGTGCGGACGTTGACCTTCGAGAACATCGCGATCGCCTTGCGGGCATCAAGGAGTGAGACCTCCTGGGGCGTGGTGACGACCACCGCCCCTGACAGCGGGATGAGCTGGGCGAGCGACAGGGCAGCATCGCCGGTCCCCGGTGGCAGGTCGATGACCAGGTAGTCCAGCTCGCCCCACTCCACGTCTCGGAGGAACTGCTGGATCGCGGAGTGAATGAGCGGCCCGCGCCAGATGACCGGCGCGTCGCCGGTGAGGAAGTACTGGATGCTCATCATCTTCACGCCGTGGGCGACGACCGGGTTCACCCGACCGGCGTTGCCGGTCACGTGCCCTTCCTGGGTGCCCATCATGAGCGGGACGTTGGGCCCGGTAATGTCCGCGTCCAGCAGGCCGACCGTGGCCCCATCACGGGCCAGGCTGACCGCCAGATTCACCGCGACCGTCGTCTTGCCCACGCCGCCTTTGCCGGAAGCGACCGCGATCGTGTTCCGCACGCCGGGGATGAGATCCGCCATCGGCCCGCCGAAGCTCCGCTTCACGTTCGACGCCCATTCGACTTTCACGGCGCCCGCCCCCAGGCCGGTGAGCTCGTCCGCGATGTCGGACTCGATCGTCGCCTTCAGCGGGCAGGCCGGGGTGGTGAGCTCGACCGTAATCGTGACCAGCGAACCATCGATGTCGATCCCCCGAACCATGTTCAATGCAACGAGGTCTCGCCCGATCTCCGGGTCCTTGACCCGGGCCAGGGCAGCCATGATTGCCTCGTCGGTCAGCGTGGTGGTCACCGCCGCGAGCCTAACAGAGGATCCCGAACGCCGCCGCCGGGGGTCAGGCGGGGCCCGCGGTCAGCCGAGGCCCACGGTCAGGCGCGGCCCACGGTCAGGCGAGGCCGTCGAAAAGCGAGGACTCCGTGCCGGGGGCGCTCCCGAGGTTGGAAACGGCGAGCTGGTAGTGCTCATCGGCGAGCCACGCGTCACGCCGATCCGGGTCCCAGCCCGCGAACGGCCCGTCGGATCCGGTCTGGGACACGTGGCGCTCGATCGCGGCCAGCTTGAGCGGGACGAGCTCGCCGAGGGCCAGGTCGACGGTCGGCGCGTCGACCACGGTCCCGTACCCGGTGACCGGCGACATGGACCCCAGCACGGTCAGGTCCTGGCTGGGAACGACGAGGTGGTAGAGCTTGGCGATCCGCCACGCCACCTGGTCCTCCTCG
>DATFEC010000002.1:0-3465 GCA_035251655.1 Candidatus Limnocylindria bacterium
GGCGAGGAGCAGGCCCGTCAGCCCTTCTCCGCTCGACGCGTCCACGGCCAGGACCGCGCCCCACGGGCCGTCCAGATGGCGCGGGCCCGTCGAGTCGTCAGCTCCGGTCACCGCGGCCCACTGTTCCGGCTCTCCCAGCTCCCGGGGTGGGGTGGCCGGGTCACCGTCGTACACGCCCACCGGGAGCAGCGCCGGTTCGCTCGATCGGAGGACGACCAGCTCCCACGTTGGGTCGCGTGTCACGTCCCGGGTGACCGATACGACTCGGGCCGCCAGGTCCGACGGTCCACCACGAGTTGCGGTCGCGACCTCCCCGGCCAGGATCCCGATCTGGCGGTTCCGCTCATCGAGCGCGGCCTTCAGCCGTCGCTGCGCCGCGCTCAGGTCGCCGTCCGAACCGGCGTCGAGTGCGTCGGTCTCGGGCGCGCTTCCGCGCTCGGCGAGCGAGACGGCCTCATCAAGGTCGCGGCTCACGGTCCGCGATCCGAACAGCGCGACTAGCGCCGCCCAGAGCAACGAACCAAGGCTGACGACGAGCAGGGCTGTCCCGATCCCGACCTCGTCCACCCACGCACCGGCGAAGGCAACGAGGAGCGCGAAGGCGACGAGAGCGGGCATGACCACTGCCGCGCCGAGCAGGAAGACCCGGAGGGTGGGGCGATCGAAGTCCATCGCGCCCTCAGCTACGTGGGCTGTCGATGGTGCTCAGTCGGTAGCCGACCCCACGATCGGTCAGCAGCACACGCGGCTGGCTCGGGTCTCGCTCGATCTTGTTTCGGAGGCGGCGAACGGTCACCCACACGTACGACGGGTCGGGCACGTCGCTGTCGAACCACACACGGTTCAGCAGCGTTTCGGTGGGCACCGTCCGGTCCAGCGCCGCCATGAGGACCTGGAGGAACCGGACCTCCGTGGGACTGAGGCTCTCGACTCGTTCGTCGACGCGCGCCCGGCGCCGCGAGAGGTCGATCTCGAGCGTTCCCCCATCGAGGGTCAGGCCGCCACGGGTCGAATCGGTCCGCAGGAGGACACGGTGGATGCGTGCGACGAGCTCATCCGGGTCGAAGGGTTTGGTGACGTAGTCCTCGGCATAGTGCTGCAGCGCCTCCACCTTGGCTTCGCTGGCGTCCACCGCACTGAGCACGATGATCGGCAGGTCCGCGATCTGCTTCACCCGGCGGCACAGCTCGAAGCCATCCATGCCCGGCATCATGAGGTCCACCACCAGGATGGCCGGCCAGGCTCGGGCCAGCGCGGCGAGGGCCTCCGGCCCCGAGGCGACCGGGCGCACCTCGAACCCGTCGCGCTCCAGGCGACGGGTCAGGACGGTGCGGAGGGTTGGGTCGTCGTCGACCAGCAGGATCGCCGGCCGCAGCGCCGGCTTCACGTCAGATGCCGACGCCCCGGACGACGGTCACGATTGCGGGCCCCAGGATCACGATGAAGATCGTCGGGAAGATGCAGCCGACCATGGGGAAGAGCATCTTCACTGGTGCCTTGGCCGCGGCTTCCTCCGCCCGCTGCCGGCGCTCAATGCGCAGCTGCTGGGACTGGATCTGGAGGACCTTGGCGATCGGGACACCGAGCTGCTCCGCCTGGACGATGGCGCCGATGAAGTTCGTCACCGGCTGGACGTCGCAGCGAGTTGCGACGTCGCGCAGGGCGTCCCGCCGCAGGCGACCGACGCGGACCTCGGCCAGCGCCTGGCGGAACTCGGAGACCAGCGGCCCCTCCATCTTCTCGACGACCTTGGCCAGCGCGGCGTCGAAGCCGAGGCCGGCCTCAACCGAGATGGTGAGCAGGTCGAGGGCGTCGGGGAGCTGGAGAATCATGTCCGTCTGGCGCTGGCGGATCTTCCGGCCGAGCCAGAACTCGGGCGCCATGTATCCGACGGCGAGCCCGCCAACTCCGAAGAGGATGTTCAGGGGGAAGCCGGCAATGGCGATGAAGATGAGTGTGAAGGCGATCGCGAACACGATGGAGGAGAGAACCTTGACGCCCATCCAGTCCGCGCCCCGCAGGCCGCCCGGATAACCGGCCCGGTGGAGGCGGCCCTCCGCGACCTCGACCATGTTGCCCTGCGCGCCCCGACGTCCGAGCTTTGACAGCCGCTGGACGATGGGCCGGACCGCGCGCTCGAAGAACGGCTGCTCCAGCTCGGCTTCCTCGAGGGTCATTGGCTTGACGACGAGCTGCTCGAGGCGCTGCTGGACCGCGTCCTTGGGCGGACGGGTCATGGTCCCGAACACGATCAGCAGGACAGCGATCGCGGCGAAGATGGGAATGATGAGAGTGGGGAGATTTTCCATCGGCTCAGACCTTGATGTCGACGATGCGGCGGATGAACAGCCAGCCGATGCCCATGCTCAGCCCACCGAGCAGGAACAGGACGATACCCAACGGCAGGCCGAAGAGCTCAGGTGGACGCTCGGTCATTGGCACCATGTAGGTCGGGCTGATCACGAACAGCAGCACGGCCAGGCCGACCGGCAGCAGCACGATGACGTACCCGCTGTAGCGCTGCATGGCGGTCAGGGTCTGGATCTCGCCCTGGATTCGGACGCGCTCACGGATCGTGTACGCGATGGCGTCGAGGACGGTGGCCAGATTGCCGCCGACCTGGGCCTGGATGTTGATCGCGGTGACCATCAGCTCGAGGTCCTCCGACGCGACGCGGCGGACGAGGTTGCCGAGGGCGGGCTGGAGGCCCAGGCCCAGGCTCATCTCGCGGACGACGCGTGAGAACTCCAGGCTGATCGGAGGGCGGGCCTCGCGGGAAACGAGCTCCATGCCCTGGAGGAAGGAGGATCCGGCGCGCAGCGAGTTGGCCAGGAGAGTGATGGTGTCAGGGAGCTGGGTGTTGAAGGCTTTCAGGCGGCCCTTCTGCCGCCGACCAAGGTAGAAGCGCGGCAGCCACAGACCGAGGAACACGGCCCCGATCAGCGCGAACGGGCTTGTCAGCGCCGGGAAGAACAGGCCGAACAACATGAAAGCGGCGACCAGGACGAACGGCGCCGCGATCCAGATCATCAGGAACTCGGCCGGCTTGAGCTTCAGGTCGGCGCGGGCAAGGTCCGTGCTCATCCGGGTGGTGAGGTCCTGGCTCTCGATGACCCTCGACAGACCGGCGACCACCGCCGACTCGCGCTCGGGGTCGTCGGACTCGTCTGAGCGGGCGCCACGCGACGAGGCGTAGCGCTCCAGTCGGTCCGCCACCCCGCCACCGCTTCCGCTCATCGCGATGCCCACCACGACCACCAGGATGGCGACCGCCGCCAGCGCCGCGAGGAGGATCGGCAGCATGTTCATCGGTCAGGTGTCCTCCTTCAGGATTCCTAGAACGGCGAGCCGAACGTGTTCGCCGGCAGGTGGATGCCGGCGGCCTCGAACTTCTCGACGAACTTCGGCCGAATGCCGGTCGGCTTCAGCCGACCTTCGATCCGGCCCTCGATCACGCCGGTCTGC
>DATFEC010000175.1:0-3408 GCA_035251655.1 Candidatus Limnocylindria bacterium
TGGTGTCGGAGGGTTCCGCCTGAGCCAGCGCACCGATCGGCTCGACAGCCAGATCCGCGCCGAGCTGATGCAGATCTTCCAGCGAGACATGGCCGATCCGCGCATCGGCTTTGCGACCGTCACCCGGGTCCACACCAGCCCCGATCTCACCCTCGCGCAGGTCTGGGTGTCCGTCTACGGCCCCGACGCCGACTCCGGGACGACGATCAAAGCCCTGACCGATGCCGCGGGCTGGCTTCGGCATCGGCTCGGCGAGCGACTCACGATCCGAAAGGTGCCGCGCCTCGAGTTCCGCGCCGACGAGTCGATCGCGAGCGGGGACAACGTGCTGCGGATCCTGCGTGACCTCGACACGGAGGAGGGCGACGAGCGGTGAAGGACGTCATCGACGCCATCCGCGGTGCGCAGCGGATCACCGTCATCGGTCACGAGAACCCCGACGCCGACACCCTGGGCGCCGCGCTCGCCATCCGCCAGGTGGGGGAGCGGCTCGGAATCCCGACCGAGGTCGTGATGGCGGACCCGGTCCCGTCGTTCCTCCAGTTCCTGCCAGACGTGGAATCCGTCCGCACTGCACCGGGCTTCGAGCCGGACGTAGCGGTCATCGTCGATTCCGGCGACCTGGCCCGGGTCGGGCGCGTCGCCACCGACCACGCGGACTGGCTCGCAGAGTCGCGGATCGTGAACATCGACCACCACGTCAGCAACCCGGGCTTCGGAGCGGTGAACCACGTCGACTCCGAGGCGGCCTCGACCTGCGAGATGGTCGCCCTCCTCCTGCCCGACCTGGGCATCGAGCTGGATGCGGAGCTCGCCACCGTGCTGCTGGCCGGAATCGTGAACGACACCCACACGTTCGCCCACCCGAATGTCACGCCGCGCACGCTGCGCGTCGCCGCGTCGCTGGTCGAGGCCGGAGCGTCGCTGGCGGCCATCAACCGCGCGATCTACGCCGACAAACCCAACGTCACGATCGCGGTCTGGGGCCGGATCCTGGGCGGGGTGAGCTTCGCGGCCGGGGGCCGGATCGTCCATGCCGCGATGACCGAGGCGATGCTCGCCGAAACCGGCGCGACCCGTGAAGCCTCGGAGGGGTTCATCGACCTCCTCGGCCTGTCGCGTGATGCAGACATCGTGGTGCTCTTCAAGGAGAACGGACCATCCGACACCCGGGTCAGCATCCGCACCTCCGACGCGGCCGACGCGGTGGCGGTGGCATCGGACTTTGGTGGGGGTGGCCATGCCCGGGCGGCAGGCTGCACGGTCGCAGCGCCCCTCCGAGAAGCCCGGGAGCAGGTCCTGGCCGCGTGTGAGCGCGAGCTGCGGCGCGCCGATGATCGGCGTCATTAACCTCGACAAGCCAGTCGGCCCCACCTCGCACGACATGGTCGGCCTCGTCCGACGGCTGACCGGGCTGCGCCGGATCGGGCACGCCGGCACCCTCGACCCGCTCGCCTCGGGGGTGCTGCCGATCCTGGTTGGACCGGCCACGCGCTTGTCGCAGGAGCTCACTGGCGGCCGGAAGCGCTACGACGCGGTTGTCCGCCTCGGGTTTCGGTCGCGAACCGATGACGGGGAGGGACCGATCGAGCCCGGCAGCGAGCCGCCGGACGACGACGCCGTTCGGGCAGTGCTCCCCGAGTTCGTCGGCACGTTCGCCCAGCGGCCGCCAGCCTATTCCGCACGAAAAGCCAGCGGGGTCGTCGCGTACGAGGCGGCCCGTCTGGGTTCGGTGCTCGCGCTCGAGCCGCGCGAGGTCACGATTCACGCCATCCGGCTGCTGGACGCGACGACCGGAGAGGGCTCGCTCGACGTCCACCTCGACCTCGAGACGGGACCCGGGACCTATGTCCGGTCCGTTGCGAGAGACCTCGGGGAGCGGCTCGGATGTGGCGGGTTCCTCCATGCCCTGCGCCGGACCGAGGCCGCTGGCCTCGCTGCGGCGGACGGGCGGACGCCCGACGAGCTTGAGGCTCTGGCCGCCGACGGGCGGCTGGCCGAGGCGCTCATTCCGGTGGACCGGCTCCTGGACCTGCATCCGGTGACCCTGGACCTGGACCAGGCGGGCCGATTCACGCATGGCGGGGAGCTGGCGTGGTCCGGGGAGGGCCGGGTCCAGGTGCACGGGCCGTCCGGGCTGCTCGGCATCGGGGAGCTGCGCGGCGGGCGTCTCCATCCGCGAACGGTCCTGGTGGAGGGCGGATGACCACCGCCAGCAGCAGCGTTCTCACATTGGACGAGGTCGCGGAGCTGTCGATCGGGCCGGTGGCGCTCACGCTCGGGGTGTTCGACGGCGTCCATCGCGGGCATCGGTATCTCCTGTCGGCGACCCGGGAAGCCGCCGCCGCCCGCGATGCGCGCCCCGTGGCCCTCGTCTTCGACCCGCCGCCGATCGAGGTGATCCGCCCGGACTTCACCTTGGAGCGCCTCGCCCCGCTGGCGGAGAATCTGGCTCGCGTCTCCGACGCCGGCGTCCAGCCGATTCCCGTGCGGTTCGACCCGGCCGTCCGCGACCTCCCGCCCGAGGTGTTCCTCGACCGGCTCGGGCCGGGGCTTCGCCCGACGGCGATCGTCATGACCCCCGACGGCGCGTTCGGCAAGGACCGCAGCGGTACGCCGGAGCGGCTAACGGAGATCGGCTCCCAACGGGGGTTCGAGGTGGTCGCCATCGAGCCGGAAGCCGATGACGGGGTGGTCTCCTCGACTCGGATCCGGCAGGCACTCGTCGCCGGCGACGTGGCGGAGGCTCAGCGTCTGCTCGGTCGGCTGCCGGCCGTGACCGGGACCGTGGTGCGTGGCGACGGGCGCGGCCGGGAGCTCGGATATCCCACCGCAAACCTCCGCTTCGGCTACCGTCCGGCCCTGCCGTGCCTCGGAATCTACGCCGGCTGGGCGATCGGCCAGCCGGCGCTCATCAGCATCGGCCGACGCCCGGTGTTCCATACCGACGGTGACGTCGTGTTCGAGGCCCACCTCCTCGACTGGGACGGCGATCTCTACGACCAGGACCTTCGCGTCGAGGTCGCCATCCGCCTCCGCGACGAACGAAAGTTTGCATCGGTCCAGGACCTGATCGACCAGATGAAACGGGATGAATCTGAGGCCCGAGCGGCGCTCGAGGTGGCCGTCTGATACGATGCGCGGGTTCATGAGTTTGAAATGGAGGAATGAGTGCCGTTAGACCCGGCCACCAAAGTCGCTGTCGCGAATGACTTCGCGACTCATGACGGCGACACGGGTTCGCCCGAAGTGCAGATCGCGCTCCTGACCGAGCGAATCAAGTCCCTGACGGACCATCTGCGCAGCTACCCCAACGACAATGCATCGCGCCGCGGGCTGTTGAAGCTCGTCGGGCAGCGCCGCCGACTCCTGGCTTACCTCGTCCGCACGGACGTGGACCGCTATCGC
>DATFEC010000001.1:0-5941 GCA_035251655.1 Candidatus Limnocylindria bacterium
GTGGGGATCGCCGACGTCGCCGATGAACTGGCCGCGAGGGTCCACGAAATACGACTGCCCGTAGAAGTCGTCGTCTCCCAGCGGCTCGATGCCGACCCGGTTGATCGTGCCCACGAAGTAGCCGTTGGCCAAGGCGTGGGAGACCTGTTCCACGCGCCACAGGTACTCGCTCAGCCCGCGTGACGTGGCCGACGGGATGAACACCAGCTCCGCGCCGTTCAGGCCCAGCGCCCGCGCGCCCTCCGGAAAGTGGCGGTCGTAGCAGATGTAGACACCCACCTTGCCGACGGCAGTGTCGAACACCGGGTAGCCCAGGTTCCCGGGACGGAAGTAGAACTTCTCCCAGAAGCCCTTGACGTGGGGGATGTGCGTCTTGCGGTACTTCCCGAGGTAGGACCCGTCGGCGTCGATGACCGATGCGGTGTTGTAGTAGATCCCGGTCGTCTCCTCGTCCTCCTCGTACATTGGGACCACGAGGACCATGCCCGTCTCCTTGGCCAGCGCCTGCATGCGCTCGGTGGTCGGACCGTTCGGGATCTTCTCGGTGTAGGCGTAGTACTGCGGGTCCTGGACCTGGCAGAAGTAGGGCCCGTAGAACAGCTCCTGGAAGCACATGACCTGGGCGCCCTGCTTGGCGGCCTCGCGCGCGTAGCGCTCGTGCTTCTCGATCATGGAGTCCTTGTCGCCGGTCCACTCGGCCTGCAGCAGGGCGGCCTTGACGATGCGCGCCATGGGTCTATCAACCTCCTGGGACGTCGGCTCTGGAGGGAGCCGCTGAAGGGAGTCGCTACTCTACACCTGAGTCGGCGACCCGCCGACTCAGCTGAGCCATGCCTATGCTTCCAGCGAAAGCTCGTCGTCCCGGACGACCACCTCGCGCGATCGAACCGGCCGCTCGGCCGGCCCGCGGAGCACTGCGCCCGACGTCACGTCGAACTGGCTGCCGTGGCACGCGCAGGTCACGGTCGTCCCATCCAGGTCCCCCGCTGCCAGCGAGCAGCCCATGTGCGTGCACGTGTCATCGAATGCATAGAGCTGACTGTTGACATTGGTGACGTTCACACGGGTGCCGGCAACGTCGAAGACGCGCATCTGCCCCGCCGGAACGTCGCTCACCTTGCCAACTGCAATCGACATGCGGATCACCTCGAAACGTGCTGCGCGGCCACCATGGGCTCGCTTCCGGGACTGACGATCTCATCCAGCGGCACCTGGGGATCCAGGAGGCGGTCCGCCGTCACCTGATTTCGACTGGCGACCAGCGTGGCCAGCGAGGCGTTGACCGGCCCCATGTTGGCGTTCATGGCGGCGACAACCCGACCCTCGAGTAGCCAGAAGGCGATGAACGCGCGGGTCGCGATGTCGCCGCGGAACACGACCCGATCCCAGCTGCGCGCATGCCCCGCGTACTCCATCCCGAGATCGTACTGGTCCGAGTAAAAGTATGGAATCCGGGCATACGGCTCGGACGTGCCGAGCATGCCGCGGGCCGCGGCCCGGCCCTGGCGCCGGGCATTGTCCCAGTGCTCAACCCGGATGCGCTCCCCGAGCACGGGATGCCAGGCGGCGGCCACGTCGCCGGCCGCGAAGATGCCCGCGGTTCCCGTCTCGAGATGTTCGTTGACGTGGATCCCATCCCCCACCTCGAGTCCGGCAGCCTCCGCCAGGCTGGTCTGTGGCACGGCGCCAGCCCCGACCACAACGAGATCGCCGCCGATGCGCCTGCCATCAACGGTCTCGACCGCCTCGACCGCTCCGTGACCGTGGAAGGTCCCCACCCGACTTCCGAGCACCAGTTCGACGCCATGCTCGGCGTGCAGGTCCCGGTAGACCGCGCCAACCTCCGGGCCGAGGACCCGCTCGAGAGGAGCAGAGCCCGGGGCAACCATGGCCACCGGAAGGCCCAACTGGCGGAGTGAGGCGGTGACTTCCGCCCCGATCCACCCGCCGCCAATCACGACCGCCCGGTCCGCCCGCGATGCAGCGGCCCGGATGGCGTCGGCATCCTCGACCGTTCGCAGGACATGAATTCCGGCCAGGTTGCTTCCGGGCAGCTCGAGTCGCCGCGCCGCGGCACCGGGGGTCAGCAGCAGCCGGTCGTATCGCAGGCGGCGGGCACCGTCGAGGACCACCACCCGCCTCCGCGGCTCGATGGCCGTGGCCCGAGTCGACAGCAGGAGCTCGACGGCATGGTCGAGGTAGTACGACGCACTCCTGACGTCGAGCGTCGGCCGTTCCGCGGCGCCACGAAGGTAGGCCTTGGAGAGTGGAGGTCGCTCATACGGCTGCGACGCCTCGTCGCCAACGAGTATGACCCGGCCGTCGAACCCGTCCTTCCGGAGCTGCACGGCTGCCTCCGCTCCGGCAAGGCCGGCGCCGATGATGACGAAGGTCCGACGAGCCATCGCCCTACCGTCCTTCGAACCCGATGGCGCCGCCACTCACCACAGCCAGGCAGGCCAGCCCAAGCAGGGTGATACCGATGACGGAGGCGGCCCGGGGACCATGGCGGCCCATCGCCTCGTAGGCCATGACGGCGGTGAGGGCAGCCATCCACCACGGGTTGGCGACCCCCACGGCGAACATCAGCAACATGAGCGCCCACGAGCCGGCTACGCATTCGAGGCCATGACGAAGGCCGTGCCTCGCAGCGCCCCACCGGCTCGCGTCCGGAAGCGCCGGACCGGCAGGGTGGCGACAGGCCGCCAGGCCGCGGCGTTTGAGGGCGGAGAACTGATATGCGCCGGCGAGACCGAGGGCGCTCGCCTCGAGCAGCCAGGGCCTGGCTTCGAGCCACGAGAACGTCTCGACCACCCGGTGGAGGGCCACATCGCCGGCGAAGGCGGCCAGGCCAAATAGCGTCCAGACACCGGCGTAGGCCACCAGGAATCCGCCCAGCGCACGGCCACCCCCTGCCGGAAGCGACCGTCCGAACACGCGCAGCGTGGGCAGGCTCGACGGCAGCATCATGGCCGCGATCATCACCTGCCACGCGAGCACGAAGATCGGGACGGCAACCCACAGCGGGAGGTCCCCCTCGATGAGCTCGTGATGGTGCAGGGCCCCGGGCGCCCCCGTCAGCTGAGCCAGCAGCACGAGGATCCAGGCCGCGACGATGGCGGCCAGCGCCACAAGCAGCACGGGAGTGGCTGCCGGCCCGACTGTTGCCGCCTGTTGCCGGCGCGCTGGCGACATCGACGCGGCGGAAGCCATCTTCGGTCGCCCCTTTTCAGACGAGGTCGAGTGCGCAGCCAAACGGCCGCGTCATCGGTACCCGAACGTCCCGCCCGCCGAGGATGTCCTCCAGGGCGTTCGCCAGGTCGTGGCTAGTCACCCGCTCTGCCAGGCGTGAATCGTCGAATCGCCCCTCATATCGAAGGCGACGCTCGCGGTCGAGGACGAAGACGTGGAAGGTGCATTGAGCGCCGTATGCCCTCGCGACCTGCTGACCCTCATCCACCGCGTACGGGAACGCGTAGCCATCCTCGGCAGCACGCGCGACCATGCGGTCGTAGCTCTCGTCGGGGTAGAGGTGCGGGTCGTTGGCATTGATCGCCACCAGTTGGACGCCGCGCGGACCGTAGTCGCGCTGGAGAGCGTTCATCCGATCGCCATACGCCTTGGCTGTCGGACAGCGGTTCGACGAAAAGATGATCACCAGCGCTTCCCGATCGACAAACGTCGAAAACCCATGCCGGCGGCCGTCGACGCCCCTGAGGCCTTCGAACGCGGGACCTGGCGCGCCGACGGGCAGCGTCGCCCGATCGGGCGACGCTGCCACGAGCGCGAGGGGGGTCATGATGTGGCCGCCGCGAATCGGTCAGGGAACTGCGCGGCAATGCCGTCGTGCAGGGTATCGGCCACAACCATGATCTCGGTGAAGATGTCGTCGAAGGCCCTGACATCGGCGTCCCAGTCGCCGGTCAGGCGGGCGACAGCCTCGTCTTTGGTCAGCTTCAGGTGGAGGGCCAGCAGATCGCGCACGTCCTGCTCCGGCCAATGCGGGTTGGCCCCGGCGAGGAACGCGGCAATCTCGCCGATGTTGTCCGTCCAGCGCGCGTCGTGGGTGGCGAACGCGGCGTCGTCTTCTGCCTTGGCGGCGGCCACCAGGTCGACCGCGATCATGATGTGCTGCTTGAGTAGGTCGGTGAGCTTGTCACCGGCACCCTGGCCGTAGTAGGGAACGATCGCCGCGCCGATGTCTTCTTGGTTCTTGAGCAGCCTGGTGGCGGCTGCGCCGGCGTCCGGTGTCCCCGCCACCGCGGCAACGATGTATTCGCGGGTCCAGATGACGTGGTCGGTCCACAGCTTGCGAAGTGCAAGGCGGACCGGTTCGGTTGCGGATCCCATGTCGGATTCTCCTAGTTGGCCGCTCCACCGCTCCTAGCGGGGAGGTTCGAGGACGGTCTGCGGGCCACCGGAATGCGGTGAGTCCGCTTCTACCGATAACGCCCGCTATCTTTACACAATGCTCGGCCGACGTCAACGTCATTTCGGTAATCGATCTTACTGTTAGAATGTGGCCATGACCCAGCCGTCGGACACGATCTCGACCCTCGCGCTGCTCGGCGAGCCGACGCGGCGCGGGCTGTACGAGTTCGTCGTGCAACGAGGGACGCCCGTCAGCCGGGACGAGGCGGCTGCCGGACTTGGGATCAGCCGCGAGCTCGCCGCCTTTCACCTCGAGCGTCTGATCAGAGCCGGACTGCTCGAGGCCGAGTTCAGGCGGTTGGGAGCCCGCCGGGGGCCTGGGGCCGGCCGACCGGCAAAGGTGTACCGCCGAGCACAACGGGATCTGGCTGTCTCGCTGCCGCCGCGGCACTACGAGCAGGCAGCCGAGGTCCTGGCCGAAGCCGTCAATCGACTGGATCGGGAGTCGGCCATGGATGCCGTGGCCGACGTGGCGCGGGCGCGGGGAGCGGAGGCCGCCGCATCAGCTCGAACGCGTAAAGGCCGATCTCTCACTCGCCGGCGGGTGGACCGTGCACTCCTGGACCTTCTCCAGGACGGCGGCTACGAGCCACAGGTGGAAGCGGGAAGCAACACCGTGCGCCTTCGGAACTGCCCCTACCACGAGCTCGCGTCGCGCCATCGTGATCTCACGTGTGGGATGAACCTGGCGTGGGCGGAGGGCATCGTCGACGGGCTGGACGATCCGGAGCTTCGGGCCACGCGCACCCCGACGCACGGATCTTGCTGCGTAGCGTTCGAACGCGTTTCCGACTAGCTCGCGAAGCCCTCGTCGGCGCGGGCAAGGACCCACAGACGTACGCGTGGGCGCCGCCCACCACCAGGGTCGGGATGGCTGACTGGGGATCCGCCCAGCCCGACCCCGGCGGTCAGGAGCGAGCGGAACCAGTCGGCGAACCATTCGGGGACGCGGTCGAATTCCCGCAGGTCGGGGAGGGTGGCAACCAGGCCATCGTGCCGAGCACGCCGAGGATCAGAATCGCGAGAGCCGTGCCGTTGACCACCAGACCAAGGATCCGGCCCCAGCTCCGCCGCTGCAGGACGCCCCATCCGGTCGCCAGGTGGGCGCCGGCCACCGTGGCAGCGAGGGCCACGGGCCTCATCGGTCATGCGCGGAGGACTCATCGAATCCCGTGGAGGAAATGTTTAGGCTGTCAGGGTGACCTGGAGCCGGCCAGCGAAGATCGCGTTCATCGGTTCCCACTCGGTGCGCAAGACGAACGCGGTCCACGCCTTTGCCTCGGCCGCTGGACGCGCCGGCCGATCGGTGGAGGTCAGCCGGGAGGTCATCCGGCTGAACCCGCTGGGCCGCAACGAGGGCGCTTCCCGGGAGGCTCAGCTGTGGGTTCTCATGGCCCAGATCAAGGAGGAGCTCGAGCTCGCCGGCCAGGCCGACATCCTCGTCACCGACCGCAGCGTCGTCGACAACTTCGCCTACTTCCTGCGCGTGACCGATGGCGCCGACCCATTC
>DATFEC010000310.1:0-2441 GCA_035251655.1 Candidatus Limnocylindria bacterium
TGGACTGGCGGACGGCTGGCAAGCGGCCAGGACGACGACCAGTCCGCCGAGCATCAATGCTCGATGAGTCTTCACGATGGATCTCCTCCCTGATTGGTGGACGGGTCGTGAGCGACGAGGCTACCGGAGACCCATGCATCCGCCAAATCGGGGATCCGCCCATCTTGTCGTGGGCCGGTGACATCGCCTAGGCTCCGCACGTGCCCGAGCGCGACCCGTCCTACGACCCTGGGTGCCTGTTCTGCCGCATCGCTGCGGACGAGCTGCCGTCCGAGCGCGTTCACGAGAACGAACGTGTCGTTGTCTTCCGCGACATCAACCCGCGAGCGCCAACGCACCTCCTGGCCATCTCGCGGCGCCACGTCCGTTCTGCGAACGAGCTGACCGATTCCGACGACGATCGTGTGCTCCTGGCCGCCCTGTTCGAGGCGCTTCGAGCCGTTGCCGCTGACGGCGACTTGCGCGGCTATCGGATCGTCACCAATGTCGGCCCCGACGCGGGCCAGAGCGTGTTCCACCTGCACTTCCATCTGCTCGGCGGGCGACCGATGTCGTGGCCGCCGGGATGATTTGGAAGCCTTCGGGTAGTCTTCGCAGCCCGTGACCCTCGTCTGTGCCAGCTGCCGGACCGAAAACCCGGCAGGCGCCAAGTTCTGCACCGAGTGCGCTTCGCCGCTCGCGCGCCCATGCCCGAACTGCGGCACGGCCAATGCGGCCGGCGCCAAATTCTGCAGCGAATGTGCGACCCCGCTGGCTGTCGATGCTGCTCCCGCTGCCGGGGTTGGCCCGGCCGCCCCGACCCCGACCCCCAGCCACGAGGCTGAGCGACGGCTAGTCACGGTGCTTTTCGCCGATCTGGTCGGGTTCACCCCATTCGCCGAGGAGCGCGACCCGGAGGAAGTCCGCGAATCGTTGAGTCGCTACTTCGACCTTGCTCGCATGGTCATCGAGCGATACGGCGGGACGGTCGAGAAGTTCATCGGCGACGCGGTCATGGCCGTGTGGGGCGTCCCGGTGGCGCACGAGGACGACGCCGAGCGGGCCGTCCGGGCCGGCCTCGACCTCGTCCAGGCGGTTTCCGCGCTCGGCCCCGGCATCCAGGCGCGGGCCGCGGCACTGACCGGCGAGGCGGCGGTGACGATGGGCGCCACGGACCAGGGGCTGGTCGCGGGCGACCTGGTGAACACGGCCTCGCGCCTCCAGGGCGTTGCCCCGGCCGGCACCGTCCTGGTCGGCGAGACAACCCAGCGAGCGGCGGCCGCCGGGATCGTGTTCGAGCCCGCCGGCGAGCATCTGCTCAAGGGAAAGAGCGCGCCGATCCCGTCCTGGCAGGCGGTTCGCGTCGCGGGCGGCATTCGTGGTCGGTGGCGACCCGAGGGACCCGAGGCTCCGTTCGTCGGCCGCGAGGAAGAGCTGGGACTGCTGCGAGACCTGTATCACGCCACGGCTCGCGAGAAGCGGGCGCGCCTCGTCTCGGTCGTTGGTCCGGCGGGCATCGGAAAGAGCCGCCTCGCCCGCGAGCTGCTGAACCGAATCGACGCCGAGGCGGAGGATTTCTGGCTGCACCATGGTCGGAGCCCGGCGTATGGGGAGGGCCTCACCTTCTGGGCCCTAGGCGAGATGATCCGCCAGCGCGCCGGCCTGGCCGAAACCGATGACGAGGCCACCACGCGGGCCGGGATCGCGGCGATGGTCGCGCAGAACGTGCCCGACGAGGCTGATCGCGCCTGGATCGAGCCGGCCATGCTCTCCCTGCTCGGGCTGGAGGGCGGTCAGATCGATACCGAGCAGCTCTTCGGGGCGTGGCGGACGTTCTTCGAGCGGCTCGCAGCCGTGTCCCCCACGGTCCTGGTGTTCGAGGACCTCCACTGGGCCGACAGCGGCATGCTCGACTTCGTCGACTACCTGCTCGAATGGAGCCGCTCGCAGCCGATCTTCATCCTCACCCTGGCCCGACCGGAGCTGCTCGAGAGGCGGCCGACCTGGGGAGCCGGCAAGCGCCAGTTCACATCGGTGTACCTCGAGCCCCTGGCCGAACCCGCCATCCGGGAGCTCCTGACCGGGCTCGTTCCAGGCTTGCCCGATCCGGCTGCGCGGGCCATTGCGGCGCGAGCCGACGGGATTCCGCTGTATGCGGTGGAAACGGTCCGCATGCTCGTTGCCGATGGGCGGTTGGTGGAGGAGGGCGGCGTCTACCGGCCCAGTGGCGAACTCAGCGAGCTGGCCGTTCCGGAGTCGCTGACCGCGCTAATCGCCTCCCGGCTGGATGCGTTGGAGCCAGAGGTCCGTGCCCTGGCCCAGGACGCATCCGTCCTCGGCCAGCGGTTCACCGTGGCAGGCCTCCAGGCGGTGAGCGGGCTCGACTCGCCCACCCAGGCGCCTCGGCTGGAGACACTCATCCGGCGCGAGTTCCTGATGATCGAAACCGATCCGCGCTCGCC
>DATFEC010000173.1:0-12532 GCA_035251655.1 Candidatus Limnocylindria bacterium
GGTAGCACCGGTGAGCGCCGCCCCGCCAGCCAGGACCGCCGCCAGGATGGCGGTCCCGGTCAGCGCGGTGGATGGGTCGGTGGGCGCTCCGATCGCGAACCAGGCCGCCCCAACGACTGGCGCGATGAGCATGCCCGCGGCCACGACCCAGGTCAGGGGCCGGCCCCAATCCTCGGGATCCTCGAGCGGGACGACCTCGCCCAGCCGGACGCTGGGCGGGACGTTGTCGAGGTCGCTCATGCGGCCGCGTTCAGGCGGAGCCCCAGGACGCGGGTCGCGATGTCGTGAACGCAGGCACCTGCTGCGCGTCGCGTCGCCTCGCCGTGGCGACCGCGCGTCAGTCCCGCGATCCGATCGAGCACCGATACCGCGCCGTGGACATCGAGGTCGTTCGCCAGCGCGGCGAGGACCTCCTCACGCCGCCAGTTCACCGCGTCCGGGAACGTATCGGGCCGCCCATCCCGGTACCGCAGGCGGACAGCCGCGGTCCACCGCTGCACGAACCCCAGGGCACTGGGAATCAGCGTATCGGTCCATTCCAGATCGGACCGATAGTGAGGCCGGATGAGGGCGAGGCGGATGGCGTCGGCCGGCCACCGGTCGAGCAGGTCACGAACCATGACCAGGTTGCCGAGGGACTTGCTCATCTTCTCGTCGGCGAGGTGAACCATCCCGGTGTGGACCCAGTGGCGAACGACCGGCCGCACCCCTGTCGCCGCCTCGGATTGGAGTCGCTCGGCCTCGTGGTGCGGGAACGCGAGGTCCCGTCCGCCACCGTGGATCTCGAACTGCGGCCCGAGGTGGGTCACGCTCATCGCCGAGCACTCAATGTGCCACCCGGGGCGGCCGTCGCCCCACGGCGATGGCCAGGACGGCTCGTCGGGCAGGGACCGTTGCCACAGGACCGGGTCCAACGGGTCACGTTTCCCTGGCAGGTCCGGGCGGTTGCCGCGTTCGTTGGCGAGGGCGAGCTGCTGCCGGCGGGGGACGTGCGACAGCGCGCCCCACACGGGGTTGTCGGCCACCGAAAGGTAGACGTGGCCATCTCCCGGATAGGCCATCCCGGCCGCGAGCAGCTTCTCGATCATCTCCACCATCTGGGGGACGTGCTCGGTCGCGCGCGCATGGACATCGGGCGCCAGCCAGTTCAGGTCGCCCATGTCGGACCTGAACCGCTCGGCCTGGCGGGTGCCGAGTGCGAGGTAGTCCTCACCCTTCTCCCGGGCGTGGGCGAGCATGTCGTCGTCGACATCGGTCAGGTTCTGGACGTAGCGGACCTCCCGCCCGGCGTACTCGAGATACCGATGCGCCACGTCGAACTGGAGGTACGTGAACGCGTGTCCCAGGTGCGTCGTGTCGTACGGCGTGATGCCACAGACGTACAGCCCGATCGGGCCGTCACCGTATGGCTCGACGGGGAAGATCCCGCCACGACGAGTGTCGTACAGGCGCAGGACGGGCACCGCGCGCGGGGGCACTTGCGTGGTGGCCCTAGAATCCGGGAGCCATGTGGGAAGTCTTGAAGTGGCTGGCGGTCTTCGCGATCGCGCTGCTGGTGATCATCGTCGGCGCATCGTTCGTCCTTGGCACGCCCAATCCGCTCGACAACATCTTCTGATCGGGCTTACCACGACCGCGGCCTGCTCTTCACGGGTGCACCGATGCTAGCGCACCCATGGAGCTGATCGACGCCCACACGCTTCGGGAGCTCGTCCCGATGGACCGGCTGCTCGACGCGGTGGAGGCCGCGTACCGCGACGTCGCTGAGGGTCGCGACCGTTCCCCGATTCGTCAGCACCTCGAGCTCGAGGGCGGCGGCCTGCTCGTCCTGATGCCGGCGGTGCGTGATGGCGGCGTCGGGGCAGCCGTCAAGCTCATCACCTGGGTCCCGGGCAACCCCGAGCGCGGCCTCCCGACGATCCAGGGTACGGTCACCTGGTTCGATGCCCGGACCGGTGAAGCCGCGTTCCAGTTCGATGGGCCGGCGGTGACCGCCATGCGGACGGGCGCGGCCTCCGGCGTGGGAGCGCGGCTGATGGCCCGGCCGGATGCCTCGGTGATGGCGCTCTTCGGGACGGGGGTCCAGGCCGAATCACAGATTCGCGCGGTGCTCGCCGCGCGGCCACTCACCGAGGTCCGGGTCTTCTCCCGCTCGGCCGGTCCGCGGGAGTCGTTCGCGGCAGCCATGGACCGCGCTCTTCCGGTCGCGGTCCGCGCCGCCGAGTCGGCCGAGGCTGCCGTTCGTGGCGCCGACATCGTGTGCTGTGTGACCCCGTCGGAGACCCCCGTCTTCGACGCCGCCTGGCTCGAGCCGGGCAGCCACGTCAACGCTCTCGGGTCGTTCCGGATGGGGATGGTCGAGGTTCCGCCCGAGGCCTTCGGCCGTGCCGCGCTGGTGGCGGTCGACTCCCGCGAGGCCGCCGGCCACGAGGCGGGCGACGTCGCCGCGGCGATCGAGGCCGGGCAGCTGGCGGCTGGCGAGGTGATCGAGATCGGGAGCCTGCCCGCCGACTGGGCCGCGGGCCGCGATCCCACGGCGATCACGATCTTCAAGAGCGTCGGCCTGCCCATCCAGGATCTCGCCACCGCGGATCTCGCGGTGGCCGCCTGGAAGACTCGTGAGGCGCGAAGCTAGCGGTCGACGACCGAGCGCGGGTAGGCCGCCGGCCGCGCGAGCGCCGGATCGGGACGGCCGACAAACAGGGGAACGGCGAGCTGGACGGCCAGGGCACGAATCGCGGGCCCGGTCAGCGCTCGGTACGCCGGGGCGAGGTGCCTGGGCGTTTCGGCCGCGTCGTCCTCGGCACCCACGGTGAACGGGATTGGGCGGTCCGGCGGCTCCGGCGGAGGTGCGGCGAGGGTCGCAATGGCCTTCTGGCCTCCACCGGGGTCCGCATCAATCGTCCCGTCCAGGGCTGAACTCGTCCCCGGGTTCGAGGACGCGGCTGGCGGGGACGTCGACGGAGGCGAGGGTGGGGATGATGGTGCCGGGGCGGGAGGAGGCGTCGGGCCGGGCGTCGGTGGGGGAGTCGGGATCGGCGTTGGGACGGGGGTGGGAACCGGTGTCGGAACCGGTGTGGGAACCGGGGTTGGCGCCGGGGTCGGTGGGGGCGGGCTCGGAGCGCTGGTCACCGTCCAGCCGGGGTAGTAGTAGGTGAGCAGGATCTGGGCCGCGGTCAAGCCGGCCAGCCCGCAGGCCTGCGTGCCCCACTGGTACATCCGCCAGCCGTTGGCGTTGGCCCCGCAGGGCTC
Source organism: Candidatus Limnocylindria bacterium (assembly GCA_035251655.1). Taxonomy (GTDB): domain Bacteria; phylum Chloroflexota; class Limnocylindria; order QHBO01; family QHBO01; genus DASTEQ01. The sequence continues at coordinate 3,253 of DATFEC010000173.1, forward strand.
ATTGACCGACCCGCCGTTGTAGTAGGTCGGGTAGATGGCGCCGTTCTTCAGCGCGCGCGTGCTCCAAGTGGCGTCGACGGCGGCCGAGGCGCTGGCCCACGTCGACTGGGCGGGGTTGTAGACCTGGTCGCGCGTGTCGTCGTAGACGTCGAAGCACTGGCCCGACGCATTCGTCAGGCCTCGCCAGTGGAGGACGTGGTACCAGGCGTACATCTTCACCGCTACGGCCCCCGAGCGGAGGGACTCGCTAGTCCACGAGCCGATCCATTCGCGCGACAGCACGTTCTTGACGTAGGCGCGGAAGTCCGCCGTCTCGACCGCCCCGCTGGCGGCCCGGAAGACGCGGATCGTGGTCGGAGGCGTCGTCTCGCTGGTCCAGCCGCTGCACGAAGCGGCGGCTGCCGGATTCACCTGACCCGGGACCCCGTTGCCGAACAGGGCAACGGCGGCCAGCAGCGACGCCGCCAGGAAGCGGCGTGGCATCAGGAATGACCGTATCGGCCGCCCGAGGCGCGGTCAGCCGGGCTGATGGTCCGGGCGACCGCCGGGTCGGGAGTACCGATCCCTGATCAGGCCCAACGGTGAACGCGACCGGGAATGGACTCGAATCCGAGCCGCTCGCAGAGGAGCTCGAACGGCTCGCGATCCACGCCGCCCCAGGCCAGGTCGTCGACGGTCCCGGGCGCCTCGGCGTCACGGTTCAGGGTGGCCAGCCGCTTGTAGAGCTGGACCTCGTCCCACCGTTCGCGGAGCATGAGTGCCAGTCGCCCTGCCCCGCGCACGTCAACGTCCCAGGTCAGGGGATCGGTGGGGATGGCCTCGAGGTGCTCCCAGCGGGCGAGGACCGCGGCTGCGCTCCGCGCGCCCCAGCCGGGCAGGCCCGGATACCCGTCCGAGCTGTCGCCGACCAGAGCGAGGTAGTCGGGGATGCTCGCCGGGCGAACCCCGAACTTCGCGACCACTCCCGCCTCGTCGTAGGTGATCTTGCGCATCCGGTCGCGGAGGACGATCCGCTCGCCCTGGACGCACTGGGCCAGGTCCTTGTCGACGCTGCAGATGACGATCTGCTCGACACGCGAGTCGGCGGCGACCCGGGCGGTAACGGTGGCGAGGGCGTCATCGGCCTCGTCCTCGACCATCGGCCAGCAGGTCAGGCCCAGGGCCTGGATGGCGATCTCCGCCAGACCGAACTGGCTCAGCAGATCGTGCGGCATGCCCGCGCTCGACTTGTAGCCGGGAAAGACGTCGTTCCGCCAGCTCTCGATGACGTGATCGGTCGCGCAGCCGACGTGCGTGACGTCAGACTCGCGGAGGAGGCTCAGCAGGGAGTCGACGAGGCCACGAACCGCGTTGACCGGGACACCGTCGGGGCTGAGCTCGGCCGGGCGGGAGTAATACGCCCGGAACAATTCGAAGGTCGCGTCGACGAGGTGGACGTGCACCGCGCGGGCTCAGACCGCCAGCGGCTCGCGGTACTCCCCGAAGACCGTCCGCAGGACGCCGCACATTTCCCCGATCGTGGCGTACGCCTGCACCGCCTCGACGATGGCGGGCATGAGGTTCACTCCCTCACGGGCAGACTCATCGTGGAGCCGGGTGAGCGCCCGCGCGTGGACGTCCGCGTCCCGCTCGGCGCGGACGCGGACCAGCCGGTCGAGGTGCCGCCGCTCCATCTCCTCGGTGATCTCGAGAAGGGGAATCGCCAGCTCCTCGTTCGGGTCGGCGTACTTCGTGACGCCCACGATCTGGTGCTCGCCGGTCTCCAGCGCACGGGACTGCGCGTACGCCGCATCCGCGACCTCGGCCTGCGGGTAGCCGGCTTCCACGGCCCGCACCATCCCGCCCATGGCGTCGATGCGGTGCAGGTACTCCCACGCCGCGGCCTCGGTCTGGTTGGTCAGCGCCTCGACGAAGTACGACCCACCGAGTGGGTCGACCGTGTTCGCCACGCCGGACTCCTCGGCCAGGATCTGCTGCTGGCGCAGGGCAAGCAGCGCGGCGGCTTCCGAAGGGACGGCCCACGCCTCGTCATACGCATCGGTATGGAGCGACTGCGTCCCGCCCAGGATGGCGGCCAGGGCCTGGATCGCGACCCGGGTCAGGTTGTTCAGTGGCTGCTGTGCGGTCAGCGACACGCCCGCGGTCTGGGTGTGGAACCGCATCCACGTCGAGCGCTCGTTCTCGGCCCCGAAGCGCTCGGTGCACAGGCGGTACCAGATCCGGCGCGCGGCGCGGAATTTCGCGATCTCCTCGAAGAAGTCGTTGTGGCTGTTGAAGAAGAACGAGAGGCGCGGGGCGAAGTCGTCGAACCGCATCCCGCGGGCGAGGGCGTCCTCCACGTAGGCAATCCCGTCCGCGATCGTGAACGCCAGCTCCTGCACCGCGGTCGAGCCCGCCTCGCGGATGTGGTAGCCGCTGATGCTGATCGTGTTCCAGCGCGGGAGCTCCCGGGTGCCGAACTCGACCGTGTCGGTCACCAGCCGCAGCGAGGGCGCCGGCGGGAAGATGTACTCCTTCTGGGCGATGAACTCCTTGAGGATGTCGTTCTGGAGGGTCCCGCTCAGCTCGGCCCGCGGCACGCCGGCTCTTTCGGCGGCCACGATGTACATCGCCCAGATCATCGCCGCCGGCGAGTTGATGGTCATCGAGGTGCTGATCTCGCCGATCGGAAGCCCGGCGAGCAGGATCTCCATATCGGCCAGGCTGCTGACCGCCACGCCGCAGGTGCCGAACTCGCCGGCCGCGAGCGGCTCGTCGTGGTCGTAGCCGTACAGGGTCGGCATGTCGTAGGCGATCGACAGCCCCGTCCCACCCTCCGCGATGAGCCGATGGAAGCGAGCGTTCGTGTCCTCCGCCGCGCCGAAACCGGCGAACATCCGCATTGTCCACAGCCGCCCCCGATGCCCGGTGGCGTGAATGCCCCGTGTAAACGGTGGCGCGCCCGGCTCCCCGAGGTCCCGCTCCGCGTTCCATTCGGCCAGGTCGGTCGGGGTGTAGAGGCGGTTGATCTCGACCCCGGACTGGGTCGTGAACCGCGGTCTGCGCTCGGCGAGCGGCTCGCGATCGGCCATCGGTCAGCTTCGCGCCGGCTCGACGGCTTCAGCCGCGTAGGCCGCCGGGGCGATCGGCGACGCCGGCAGGTCGGCCGAGGAGTCTTCCGGCTCGCTGACGAGGAGCACCCGCATCGGTCCGCGACCACGGACCTCGATCGTCCCGCGGGGCTCGAGCCCGACGCTGGTTGTCAGGCGCTGGGCGGTCACCTCGCTGATCTGAACGCGCCCGGGCAGGCCTTGGGACTCCATCCGGCTGGCGACGTTCACCGTATCGCCCCACAGGTCGTACGCGAGCTTGTCGCGACCGATGACCCCGGCAACCAATGGTCCGCTGTGGATGCCGACCCGGAGCCGAAGCGGCATGCCGAGCTCGACCGCCAGCTCGTCGGTGATCCGGTGGATATCGAGGGCGAAGCGGACCGCCCGATCCGCGTGGTCCTCGACCGGCAGTGGCACGCCGCCCACCGCCATGTAGCCATCGCCGATGGTCTTGATCTTCTCCAGCCCATGGTGGGCGGCAAGCTCGTCGAACCTGCCAAAGAGCCGGTTCAGGACGGTGACGAGGTCCGCCGGCGCCATCTCCGACCCGATCGGGGTGAAGCCCACGAGGTCGGCGAAGATCACCGTCGCATCCGCGAAGGCATCGGCGATGACCTGCTGCTCGTCCCGCAGCCGGTCGGCGATGGATGCCGGGAGCATCGTGTGCAGGAGCCGATCCGACTTTGCCTTCTCGCGGGCCAGGGCCTGTCCCTGGTCGGCCAGGTCCTGGCGCTGGAGGAAGCGTGCCCGGCTCGAGGATTCCAGCATGTACGCCCCGAAGGCGGCTGCTCCCAGGCCGGACGCGACGAGGAAGACCGTGAACCACCCGATCTCTGAATAGGCTCCGATCCAGGCCAGGGCACCGAGCCAGATGAGGACCGGCAGCCCGGCGGCCAGTCCGACGACGAAGCCGATCCTGACGACGCTGAAGGCGAAGATCGAATTCAGGATGAGCACGGTACCCAGCATCTCGGGCACCTGCGCTACTCGGGTCGAGATGAAGATCATGGACAGGCCCCCGGAGAGGTTGATGAGGCCGTTCACGATCTGCTGCGCGTCCCACGACTGGAAGCGAGGCATGATCGCAATGCCGCCCAGCACGATCGCGATGGGCACGGATACCGCCAGGGCCATGGTCACCGGGTCGACCGCGTAGATCAGGGTCAGCAGCAGGCCGGCCGTGATCCACAGCCCGCCAGCGAGCAGGAGGCCAAGCCGAAGCTGGAGGATGAGTCGGGAGCCGAGGTCGACCTGGAAGGCGCGCTCCAGCGTGCGGTTCTCGAAGCGGAGGGTCAGCCGGTCGCGGTCAAAGTCGAGCCCGTCCCCCCCGTAGCGTTCGGGCTGGTCGTGCGCCTCGGCGGTGTGATGCTGGTCTGCCACCCACCGTTAAGGGTATAGGCCGCGCAGCGTGGTTGCCTCTGCTGCACGGCCGATGCCGACCATCAGCGCCGCCGTCCGCAGGTCGACCTTGTGGCGTTCGGCGGCCGCCATCACCGCCGCGGCGGCATCGTCCACCACGCGCTCCAGCTCGGCCGTGACCTCCGCATCGCTCCAGAAGAACGACTGCAGGTCCTGGACCCATTCGAAGTAGCCGACCACGAAGCCACCCGCGGTGCAGAGCAGGTCGGGGATCACGGTGACGCCGTTGTGGAACAGGGCCTGGTCGGCCTCGGGGGACGTCGCGCCGTTCGCGGCTTCCGCCACGATCCGGGCCTTGACCATCCCCGCGTTCGCCCCGCTGATCTGGCCCTGGAGCCCCGCGCTGACGAGGATGTCGCACGGCTCGCCGAAGATGTCCTCGCGCTCCATGGGCTCACCGCCGGGGAGTGCCTCGGCGCTGTCGTGCTCCGCCATATGGGCGATCGCCGGGGCGACCTCGATCCCGGACGGGTTGCGCACGGCAAAACGATCGTCCGCGATGGCCACGATCCGTGCCCCCACGCCAGCCAGCATCTCGGCCAGGATGGTGCCGACCCGTCCGAAGCCCTGGACCACGACCCGCGCGCCGTCGAGGGCGACGTCCTGTTGGCGCGCCACCGCCTGGATGGCACGCAGCGCCCCGAGGCTGACCGCCTCACGCTGCCCCCGCGTGCCGCCGATCGACGGCGGCTTGCCGGTGACCACGCCGCGGATCGTGTAGCCCCGGTGCATGGAGTAGGTGTCCATCATCCAGGCCATCGTCTGCTCGTCGGTGTTCACGTCGGGCATCGGGATGTCTTGGGCCGGACCGATGATCGGGCTGATCTCGGTCGTGTACCGCCGGGTCAGCCCCTCACGCTCGTGTGCCGAGAGGCGTTTCGGGTCGATCACGACCCCGCCGAAGGCGCCTCCATAGGGGATCTCCACGATGGCGGCCTTCCAGGTGTTCCACATCGCGTTCGCCCGCACCAGATCCAGGGTCAGGTCGGCCGTGAAGCGGACGCCACCGCTGGAGGGACCGCGGTTGATGTTGTGGTGGACCCGCCAGCCGGTGGCCGCGTCGACCCGCCCATCGTCGAAGCGGACCGGGAAGTGGACCTCCAGCTCGCGTTTCGGCAACCGCAGGACGCGGTGCATGCCGTCGTCGAGCCCGAGCCGATCGGCGACCTGGTCGAGCTCGGCCTGGGCCGCGGCCCACAGCTGCGCGCCGTTGGTGGCGGGATTGCGATTCGTCATCGACTCCTAGAGACCGCGGTGGGCGCCTCGGCGGCTGACCGCCGGGCGCCCACGAACCGGGCGCGAGTTGCGAACCCGGCTGGCTGTCCGACTAGGCGTTCTGGTCGGTGTCGTCGGTCCCGCCTGATGCAGACCCACCGGCGGAGTCGCCGGTCCAGGTGCTGGCCGGCGGTGGGGCCGCAGGCGGCTCGGCGGGCGGCGCGGCCGGAGGAGCCGGCGGAGGAGCCGAGGCGGCAGCCGCCCCGGTACCTCCCGGCAGGCCGCTCATCACCGCGCTCTGCAGGTCACCGGTGACCCCGAACGCGGCCTTCACGCCTGGAGTCAACAGGTAGTACAGGACGATCCCGTTGATCACGATGGTGACGATCAGGTTCTGCAGGCTGGCATAGCCGAGCAGCATCTCGATGAACGTGATCAGGATGCCGGCCCCGAACACGACGAGGCCAAGGCTCCACGCGCTGCGCTTGAGGTTCCAGAAGCCCCATCCGATCCACAGGTACAGGATGCTGAGGGCGAGGAACACGATCCCGAAGACGAAGCTGAGCCCGCCTCCGGCGAACCCGCCGAATCCTAAGCCGAAGCCGAGCCCCAGCAGAGCCAGCGCACCCAGGATGCCAAAGGCCCCGCCGATGAAGGCAAGGATGGCCAGGATGGTGACCCCGGTTGGCCGTTGATTCATCGTCCACTGACCTCCAATTGGTCCTGGCCGTCGAATCGGGCGGCCGTCCGGGGTGTTGTAGCACTTGCCGGTCCGACGGGTAGGCCCTTTGCGCGCGCGGGGTGCCGAGTGGCACCATGGATCGGTCCACCCATCCGCGACGCCGGCGGTCCGCTGATCCCGACCGACGCCCGAACCGAGGTACCGCCATGGCTCCCCGGGTCATGACCGTCTCCGGGCCGATCCCCCCGGACCGCGTCGGCTTTGCTCTCCCCCACGAGCACACCAGGATCTCCCTGTGGCACATCCCGGGTCGCTTCGATTACTGGGAGCTGGCCGCGGACGAGCTGACCGTCGCGGACGAGCTGCGAGACTTCCGTCGACGCGGTGGGCGCACCCTGGTCGACCTCACCGTGCCGGGCATCGGCCGCGACCCCGAGCGGCTGCGCCGCCTCGCCGGCCGGACGGGCGTCCAGATCGTGATGGGCTGCGGCTGGTATCGCGCCCCGTACTACCCGGTCGAGGCCCTGATCGATCGCCGTTCGGTGGACGACCTCGCGGACGAGCTGGTCGTCGAGTTCGAGCATGGCGTCGGGGCGACGGGCATCCGGCCGGGTATCATCGGCGAGATCGGGACCGACAAGCCCTGGGTATCCGCCCTGGAGGAGCGAGTCCACCGGGCCGCTGCTCGAGCTGCGCTTCGGACCGGGATGGCGGTCACGACCCACGGCGTCCAGTCGACGGTAGGGCAGGCGCAGCTCGACCTGCTCCTGGCCGAGGGCATGGAACCGGCCCGCATCGTCATCGGTCACGCCGATTCGTGGCCGGACCTGGACCACTACCTCGCCATCCTCGATCGCGGGGCGAATCTCCAGTTCGACTTCCTCGGCCACCGGTTCGACCCCGTCGACGAAACGCGCGAGCCTCGAATCGTCGAGCTGCTGGTCGACCTGCTGGACCGCGGATACGGCGCCCAGGTCCTGCTCAGCCAGGACGTGTGCCACGACATGCAGCTGAAAGCCAATGGCGGCTTCGGCTACACGTACCTCCAGCAGCATTTCCTGCCCGCGCTCCGCACCGCGGCGGTCGGGGAGGGCGAGCTGGAGCGGATCACGGTCGACAATCCCCGCCGGATCCTGACCCTCCCGTAGACTGGCGGCTCACCCCGTCTGCGTGGAGGAGATACCGATGTCGGTAGCCAGGGTCACCGAGTTGAGCTGCACCTCGAGCGACAGCTTCGAGGATGCGGTTCGTCAGGGCGTCAGCCGCGCGCAGCGCACGCTGCGCGGCGTCAAGGGGGCGTGGGTCAAAGAGCAGCGGGTCAACATCGGGGACAACGGGGAGATCGAATTCCAGGCCAACATCCTGGTGACGTTCGTCCTCGAGGACTAGGCCAGGCCGATCTTCCCCTCCGAACGGGTGAAGCGGGACCGATAACGCGGGTTTGAGACGCGCACGCTGACGGCCGTCGCGTCGAGCGCCTTGCCGCTGCGAGGCGGTGCGTAGATCGCGCGCTCGGTCACGGCAGCGGCAAGGTCGGCTGCGCTCATCGGCCCGCGCTCGGCGAGGACCGCGGCGATCTCCTCATGGAGAGGCACGGCCGGGTTCTTGCCTCGCGCCTTCTTTGCCTTCGAGCGCCGCTTGGCCGGTGCCGCCCCGTCACTGTCCGCGCCGGCCGGGTTGTCCGCGCTGGCCGCCTTCGATGGGCGACCCCTCTTCTTCTTCTTCTTCTGGTCCGGCTCGTCGGCGGGGGTTGCCGGCTGCGCAGCGGCGGTTGGGGAGGTACCGCCTGCCAGGGCGTCGACCCGTCGTGACAGGGCCTCGATCCGCTCGTTCAGCGATTCGAGCACCGGCCCGATCGCGTTCGGTGACGGCGCGCCGCTGCGCTCGGCATCGAGTCGCTCGGTGACCCACAGGGTGACGAGCTCGCCGGGCCGCACGCCAGCCTCCGAGGCGAGGGCCCGCAGCGTGCCGAGATGGCGCGGGTCGAGGCGAATGTTCATGCCGCCCTCGTCGGCCGCCGGACGCGGCGGACGTGGGCCGGATTGGTACGGCGGTCGGCTCCGGTAGGGTCGGTCCGGGGGACGGTCGGAAGGTCGATAGCGGTCGGGTCCCGGCCGGCGGTCATCGGGTCGCCGATCATCGGGTCGTCGGCGCGGAGGCCGGCGGTCACGGTCGTATGCCATGGGCCCACGATACCGAAGTTTTGAAACTACTGCAAAGTTTGTAATTGGCTAGAAGCCGCTCGACCCGCCGCCTCCGCCTCCACCTCCGCCCCCACCGAACCCGCCGCCGCTGCTCGACGAGGCTGGCGCGGATCCAATGGTGCCCAGGGTCCCGATCATCCCGCCGAGGTCGGGGATGCCCGATCCGGAGAACAGGCTCCCACTCCCACCACCCGAAACGTTGGAAGACGTCGCGGCTCCGAGGTAGATGGGGTAATAGGACCCCGATGCCTGGGCGGCGGCCCGGGCCTGAGGATCGGCCAGCTCACGGGCCAGGACTTCGCCGACTTCCTGGTGGAGGCCCAGCGCGACGCCCCAGACGACCGCCTTGTCCGGCGTGTCGGCCAGGACCCGGACGGTGGGCTCGGTCACGACCTCGGCCATCGACCGGGCCTGGGCCAGCGTCTTCTCCAGCGTCCGTCGGTACGCCTTCAACATCGCGTCGACGTAGGCACCGTTCGGGGTGCGCTTCGACATCTGGCTGCCGAACGCCGTGGTGACCAGTCCGCCCGCGATGAGTGCGATCCCGACCAGGGTCAGGCCGCTCATGGGGATCGAGAAGCCGAGGAAGATGCTCATGCCACCGAGGACCACCTCGCCGATGCCGACGATGACCCATTTCACGATCACCGGGGTCGGCAGGCGTTCCA
>DATFEC010000212.1:0-4639 GCA_035251655.1 Candidatus Limnocylindria bacterium
AGCGAGCATCCGCTGGCCTCGGCCATCGTCCGACGGGCGACCGATGACGGCCTCGACATCGAGGACGTGGCGGTCACGGACTTCGCCGCCGTCCCCGGCGGTGGGGTGCGGGCCGTGGTGGACGGGCAACGGGTCACCGTCGGGAGCTTGGCGTGGGTCGGCGGAGATCAGGCCGAGTCGCCGGAGCGGATCGCGGGGTGGATCCCGGAGCGGCTCGTCCCGGCGGCCTCGCAAGCGGAGGAGGCAGGGCAGACGGTCGCATGGGTCGCGGAGGACGGCGTGGTGACCGGGCTGCTGACCATCGCGGACCGCCTGAAGCCCGAGGCCGCCGAGGCGGTGAGCCGGCTGCGGAGCGCCGGCCTGGACGCGTGGCTGTTGACCGGCGACCGTGACGCGGTGGCCCAGACCGTCGCGGCCGCCGTCGGAGTGCCGCCGGAGCGGGTCGTGGCGGAGGTGCGGCCCGACCAGAAGGCGGCCCGGGTGGCCGCGCTCCAGGGAGCCGGCCGGCGGGTGGCGATGGTCGGCGACGGCATCAACGACGCCCCGGCGCTGGCCCAGGCCGACCTCGGCATCGCGATCGGGACCGGGGCCGACGTCGCGGTCGAGGCCAGCGACCTGACCCTGATCGGCGAGGACGTGCGGAGCGTGGCCACCAGCATCGGTCTGGCCCGGGCCACGATGCGGATCATCCGCCAGAACCTGATCTGGGCCTTTGGCTACAACGTGGCGCTCATTCCGATCGCGGCGGGCATCCTGTACCCGTTCACCGGCTGGACCCTGAATCCCGCGCTGGCGGCGGGCGCCATGGCGTTGTCGAGCGTGAGCGTGGTGACGAACTCGCTGCGCCTCCGTCGTTTCCGCGGGACGCATGACTGACCGATCCAGGCTGACCGAAATGGAGGAACTACCGATGGAGACCACGATGGGCACCCTGCCCCACGACCCGGTGTGCGGCATGGCCGTGGAGCCGGCCCAGGCCGAGGCCAACGGCCTTGTGGCCGAGCACAACGGCGTCACGTACTACTTCTGCGGGCGCGGCTGCCTGCTGGACTTCCGCGACAACCCCGACCAGTACCTCGACCCGGCCCACGAGCCGCACATGTAGGCTGCGCCGATGCGCAGCGACGCCGATATCGGTCCGCCCTGGGGACATGACTGGAAGGGACAGCTCACCGAGCACACGTTCGACTCGGAGGCCCTGACCGGCAACCCGCTCGGGGACCCGCACCGCCGCCCGGTCTACGTCTACACCCCGCCCGCCTACGAGGCCGAGCCCGACCGCCGATTCCCCAGTGTCTACGTCATCCAGGGCCTGACCGGCCAGGTCGACATGTGGCGCAACCGGACGGCGTTCCGGTCCTCTGTCCCCGAGCTCGTGGACGAGCTGCTCGCGACGCCGGGCCAGGCACCGGCCGTCGTCGTGTACGTCGACTGCTGGACAAGCCTGGGCGGCAGCCAGTACCTCGACTCGCCGGGGACCGGCCGCTACCAGACGTACCTGTGCGACGAGGTCATCCCGTGGGTGGACGCCACCTTCCGGACGCTGCCGGAGGCCCGCCACCGGGCGGTGGCCGGCAAGTCGTCGGGCGGCTACGGGGCCATGATCCTGCCCATGCATCGCCCGGACCGTTTCGGGGCGCTGGCCACCCACGCCGGCGACGCCCTGTTCGAGGCGTGCTACGCCCCGGACTTTGCCAAGGTCGCGCGCACCCTCCGGGACCACTACGACGGGTCGTTCGACCGCTTCTGGACCGAGTTTCGCGAACGGAAGGGTCCGTTCCTGCGGCGTGATCTCGACCCGCTGAACATGTGGTGCATGGCCGCGTGCTACTCCGCCGATCCGGACGGGACGGTGCGCATCCCCTTCGACCCCGCCACCGGCAGGATGGTCCCCGAGATCTGGGAGCGCTGGCTCGAGAAGGATCCGGTCCGGATGGTGGCCGGCCACGCGGAGATTCTCCGCGGCCTGCGCGGGATCTGGATCGACTCCGGGAAGAGCGACGAGTGGATGCTCGACCTGGCGGCCGAGGCGTTCCGCCGCGAGCTGGAGGCCATCGGGGTGACGGAGCCCACGGTCCACTTCGAGCTGGTCGAGGGCACCCATGCTGACCTGACGCACCTGTACGCGCCGGCCATCGGCTGGCTGGCGGAGCGAATCTCCTAGGCGGCCACCACCCGGTCGCGGCCGCCGCGTTTGGCCATGGACAGGGCCACGTCCGCGGTGCGCAGGAGTGCCTCGGCCGTGGGCTCTTCATCAGTGAGGGCGGCGCAGCCTGCGGACACCGTCAGACGCAGCGGCGCGCCGTCCTCGGCGGGGATCGTCCGCTCCCGAAGACGGCGCCGGATTTCCTCGGCCAGGTTGACGGCGGCGTCGCGGTCGGCGCCATCCATGACCACGACGAACTCCTCGCCGCCGTAGCGGGCCACGAGATCGGTCTGGCGCAGGCGTTCACGCATGGCGTGGGCGAACACGCGGAGGGCCTGGTCACCGACCTGCACGCCGTGGAGCTTGTTGAACGTCCCGAAGTGGTCGAGGTCGAACAGGATGGCCGCCACCGATCGACGCTCACCAGGCGGCATGGCGTCTCGGGCGGACAGCAGGCGAGCGACCGCCTCATCGAAGAAGCGTCGGTTGTGCAGCCCGGTCAATCCGTCGCGAACCGCGAGATCGGCGAGGGCCTGCCGGTCTCGGGCGAGCGCCAGGGCCGTGGCCAGCTTGTCGGCCATGGTGGCTACCAGGTCGCGGTCGATCCGGTCGAGCGGGGTGGCAGCCGTGGACTCGATGTTCAGCACGCCGAGCAGCACGCCATCGAGGACCATCGGCGCGGCGATCTCGCTGACCATCCGGTCGTCTCCCGCTACGTAGTCCGGGTCGCGCGTCACGTCCTGCACGAGCTGGACCTGTCCTGTCCGAGCGGCGCGGCCGACGACTCCGGTCCGCGGATCGAACGTGGACATGTCTTCCGCATATCCTCGCTGGGCGCCGAGCCGCATGCCGTCCCCCTCGGCAATGAAGATCGCGGCGTGGGCATACCCGAAGCGCTGGACCATGACATCCGCCACGCGCTCCAGGAGCTCCGGGGTGGCACCGGCCGTGACCAGCAGCCGGCTGATGGCCTCCAGGCCGGCGATCTGCCGCGACCGACGCCGCTCGGAGAGGGCCGCGGCCCGGAATTGGTCGCTGATCGCCTCCAGCTCGGAGACGAGCCGCCGGGTGCCGATCGCCAGCACCGTCGAGACACCGACCAGGGCGATCCCACGCGGCGTCAGCTCGGCCAGGGCGAGGACCGACACCGGGTTGAGAACCGTCTCCGGGTCGAGCAGGCTCGCCAGCTCGGGGACGAGATAGATGACCGCTGCCGTGATCCCGATCACGATGCCCTGCACCCTCCCCAACGCGGCGGCCGCGACGACGACCGGCAGGTACAGCGAGAACAGCGGATGAGTCGGCCCACCAACCGTGTTCACGAGCGACCACACGTACAGCAGCGCGATGACGAGCCGCAGGAGGGACCAGCCTGCCGGGGTCAGGAACCGGCGTCGGGCGGGCACCAGGCCAGCCAGGGCCTGGAGACCGATGAACAGCGCGCTCAGGGCGAGCACGGCGGCAACATCCGGTGTGAAGAACGTGACCGCGGAGACGGCGATCGCGACCGGCGCGAGGAGGCCGGTGTACCACAGGTAGGGGTCTCGACCCAGCCGGCGGACCCATTTCGGCTGGCCGGAAGTCAGCCGTGCGCCCGCTCGGTGGGCGCGCGAAGGGCGCCGGCGCTCGCTCAGGCGGGCCACTGGCAACTCGGCGACCCCCCGGCCGGCGACGTGGGACATCCGGGCTGGACCCTACCGAACCGCCCAGCAACGCACCATGAACCGGAAGTACCGATGGGGCCGCGTACACTCCGCGCGATGCGCCTGGCCCACGTCCGCGAGCGAAACGCCCCGATCGGCACGCCGTGGCGCCTGGCGGCCTCGACGGACCCGGACGGCGGGCGCTGGCTGGATCTCGAGTCGGCCCGGGTCGCGATGGTCGCCGCCGATCCGCGGCTCGCCCACAACGCGGTCCTGTTTCGACAGCCGGTGACGACCCTGGACGCCCATCTCGCACGCGGCCTGCGGGTGGAGGCCCTCGCCGACCTGGTCGAAGGCGGGCGCGCGACCGCGGAGGACGACTTGATCAACGCCGGCGACGTTGCCTTTGGGCCACCGATCCTCGACCCCCCGTCCCTTCGCGACTTCTATGCCTTCGAACAGCACGTCGGCACGATGTGGAAGCGCCGGGCCCAGGACATCCCCGAGGCGTGGTACCGCCTCCCGATCTTCTACTTCGGCAACACCTCGGAGGTCCGTGGGCCGGGCGACCCGGTGTGGGCGCCGGACGGATCGGTCGAGCTCGACTACGAGCTGGAAGTCGGCGCGCTGGTCGACACCCCGGCACTCGACCTCCCCGCGGACCGGGCGGAGCAGGCGATCGGCGGTTATCTCATCCTGAACGACTGGTCAGCCCGTGACCTGCAGCGCGAGGAGACGACGGTCCGGCTGGGCCCGGCAAAAGGCAAGGACTTCGCCACCACCATCGGCCCCTGGTTGGTCACTCCCGACGAGCTGGCCGATGTGCGTGCCGGAAAGGGATACGACCTGA
>DATFEC010000163.1:0-5115 GCA_035251655.1 Candidatus Limnocylindria bacterium
GGCGGTCACGACCCAGTGCGGGGCGTCCACGACCTCGCTGATCCGCAGGTCGATCGCGACGCTGCACAGGAGGTACGCCTGCACCGGCTCGAGGCCGTGCTCGCGGCCGAGCCAATCGATCATCCGGCGAGTGGCATCCCGCGCCGCGGTCATGAGGTCGGGACCGATGCCATCGGTCGCGTACCGCCGTCCCTGGCGCTGACCCGCCCAGGGGTCGGCCGCGGCTTCGAACTCAGGCCCGGTGAGGTGGAGGTCGTTGCGGGCCGTAACCCGGACGGTGGCCCGCATCGGCGTCTCGATGGCCGTCCCGCACACCTCGCCGTCGCCCTGGGTGGCATGGCCATCGCCCATCGACAGGTTGGCCCCGGGCACGAAGACCGGCAGATACAGAGTCGTGCCGGCTACCAGGTGCCGGGTGTCCAGGTTCCCGCCGTGGAGGTCCGGCGGGATGGTGGACAGTGGCCCCTCCCGTGGTGCCACGCCCACCTCGCCGCAGAACGGGGCGAGCGGGATGCGGAGGCCGGGCCAGTACTCGACCCGGTCCGCGCCGGGGGGCAATGCGGTGACCTTGTAGAACGGGTCCGGAAACTCGTCCGCCAGCAGCCCGAAGCCCGGGATCGAGGCCGTCCACCCCCAATCCGACGGCTGAAACTCGAGCAGGTCGACCTGGAGCGTGCCACCCGGCTCGGCGCCTTCCACCGCCACCGGACCGTTGACCTGGTCGACGCGGGCGAAGTCCAGCGTCGCGATGTCGGCCGTGGTGGATTGCGCGGTCAGCTGTCCGAACGAGGCGTCGAGGCAATCGAACTCGATGACGCTCCCCGAGGGAACGCTCGCAACCGGCGGGATGGCCGGGTCCCAGGCAAGGTGGTTCTGGTCTCGACCGATGCGAATGTCGGGTGTCGGCACGGTCATCTGGGCTCTCCCCTGCAGGCAGACCGATGGTACGACCGCTCGAGCCCGATCGGCCACGCTTCCGGCTACACTCGCTGCTCCGCGGTGGCCTTAGCTCAACTGGCAGAGCATCGGATTGTGGCTCCGAAGGTTACGGGTTCAAGCCCCGTAGGCCACCCCACCGCAGGAGGGTGACATGACCGCCGCTACGCCCCCACCCGAGAGTCCGCCGCCGGCCCCGCCGTCCGATTGGACCGCCCCGCCGCCGGCACAGGCGGGTCCTGCCCCGGGCCTCCGCTATGGCGGGTTCTGGGTCCGCTTCATCGCCATCTTCCTCGACGGGATCGTGATCGGCGTGATCACCAGTGCCCTTGCGGTGTTCGCTCTCGGAGGCGAGATGATGGTCACCACGACCGAAGCCGGTGTCTTGACGTTCAACACCACCACCAACGCCTTCGGCGCCCTGGTCGGCCTCCTGTACTTCGTTGGCTTCTGGGGTTGGCGCGGCCAGACTCCGGGCATGATCCCGTTCAACATGCGGGTGGTCATGGCCGACGACGGCAGCAAGCCGGACTGGGTACGGATGCTCCTGCGCTACGTGGGGCTGCTTATCAGCATTGCCGTCTTCTTCCTGGGCGTGATCTGGGCTGGCTTCGACCGGCGCAAGCAGGGGTGGCACGACAAGATCGCCGGCACGGTGGTGGTCCGCCCAGCCTGAAATCCCGCGGTCGGTGACCCGATGGTCCCGACCGGATGGTCCCGGCCCGCGCCGGGACGACCGCACTACTGACCCACCCGGCATGCCGACCTAGCCTTCTGGGTGAAGCCATCGAAAACGGTGGCAACGCCCCGAGGGTTTCTGCCGCATGCGTGTCCGGCCTGGAGTGCCCCGCCGACCGAGCGTTCTCGTCCGAGCCGCCGGCCTGGCCACCACCGCCCTGCTCGCCGCTGCCCTGCTCGTCACGTCGGGCGCGGCGCCGGCGTCGGGATGGAACCAGGCCAGCGCCGAGGCCACGATATGGCAGCTGCTGAATGGCACCCGGGCCAACAACGGGCTGAACGTCCTCGTCCAGCACGGCACGCTCGTGTCGCTGGCGCGCTGGCGCAGCCAGGACATGGTGCAGCGGAGCTACTTCAGCCACACGATCCTCGGCACCGGCTGGCAGGTGTACCACTGGTACGACACCAACGGGCTGAACTACTCCCTGGGCGGGGAGAACATCGGCTGGAACAGCGGCTACTCGGACGCCAACTCGCCGATCGCGGTCCACAACGCGTGGATGAACTCCTCCGGCCATCGCGCGAACATCCTGCGTCCGGGCTGGACGCACGGCGGAGTGGGTGCCTACGGCCTGGACGACGTCATGTTCCTCGGCTCCCTCCGCGACCCGCGGGTCTACACCCAGCTGTTCATGCAGTCCGCCAGTAGTGGCGGCGGTGGCGGCGGAACGGGTGGCGGTGGCGGGGGTGGCGGCGGTGGCGGCGGAACGGGCGGTGGTGGCGGCGCGTATACGCCTCGAGCGGCGGCGCCCCCGCCCTTGCCGCCTCGCGTGGTCCCGGCGCCGGTGCGACCGACCTCGTCCGAGACGATCGACGGCCGCAGCGTGCTCGTGCACGCCACCGACGATGTTCCGCAGCGTTTCGCGGCGGGGCTCGATACGCGCACGGTGACCCCACCGCCGGCCACCGCGCCGAGCCTCCGGGTCGAGGACGGCGGGACAACCGAGCGCGGCGTGTTCGAGACCTTCTTCGGCTCCCTGATCGGGTTCCTTTTCGGCTGATCCGCTCCCGGGTTCTCGCCCGGCCGTATCCTGTCGCCCGATGACGGCCATTCTCGAAGCGCACGACCTCGTCAAGCGCTATGCGGTCGGAGACGAGCAGGTCGAGGCGCTCCGCGGCGTGAGCCTCGCGGTCGATCGCGGCGAGTTCCTGGCGATCATGGGCGCTTCCGGATCAGGCAAGTCGACGCTCCTCCATCTGCTCGGCGGGCTCGACACGCCGAGCGGCGGGGATGTCGTGATCGACGGGGTGAACATCAGCGCCCTCGATGACGAGCAGGCGACCCTCACCCGTCGCGACAAGACCGGGTTCGTCTTTCAGTTCTTCAACCTCATCCCGCTGCTCACGGTCCGCGAGAACGTGGCCCTTCCCTTCCTGATCGGCGGCGACGCAGTTTCCGAGCACCAGGCCCGCGTGGACGAGCTGCTGGACATGGTCGGCCTGACCGCGAAGGCCGAGCACGCGCCGGATCAGCTCTCCGCCGGCGAGCAGCAGCGCGTCGCGCTGGCCCGCGCGCTCGCGACCCAGCCCGCGCTCCTGCTGGCGGATGAACCCACGGGGAACCTGGACTACACGACCGGCGGGGAGATCCTCGAGCTCCTCTCCCGCTCGTGCGTTCAGCTGGGCCAGACGATCGTGCTGGTGACCCACGAGGCGCGGGCCGCGGCCTTCGCGGATCGTGTCCTCGTCGTCCGGGATGGCCTGATCCTCGACGAGATTCGCCTCGGCCGTCGCACGGACCACGACCCGGCTCCACTCCTGGCGCGGCTCGCCACACTCGGGCTCTGAGCCGCACCGCGTCCCCATGCGCCTGTCGTCCGTCGCCTGGAGGAGTCTGACCGCTCGGAAGGCCCGGACCGTGCTCACCGTGGGCGGGGTGGCGCTCGGTGTGGCCCTGGTGGCCGGCACGCTGCTGGCCGCGGACGCCGCGAATCGCGCCGTCAGCCGCGCGGCCGAGGATCTGTACGGCGCCGCTGACGTGCGGGTCCGGGCTTTCGACGACGACGGCTTGAGTGACGCATCGATCATCGCTGTTCGGTCGCTGTCCGGGGTCACGGTCAGCGCGACGCTTGCCGAGCGACGCCTCACGTTGTCGACCCAGCCGGGACCGGACGAGCAGGTGTTCACCCTGCTCGCGGTCGGCGTTGATCCGCCGGCCGAGGCCGCGCTCGGTCGGCCGAGTCTCACCGCCGGGACGGCGCTCAGCGCGGACCGGCCCGATGGCGCCCTGGTCAGCGCCGGCTGGGCGACCGACCACGCGCTGGGCATCGGCGACGAGCTGCTGTTGACCGGGGCCAGCCTGGAGACGCCGCCGCTGACGATCATCGGTCTGCTGGCAGATACCGGCGTCGGAGCGCAGTCAGGCGGCAACGTGATCGTGCTCGGCCACCAGACCCTGAACGCCGCGTTCGCGATTCCGACACCGGTGACTGCCATGGATCTCGCCATCGCGGAGGGCCGCATGGAAGACGTCCAGGCCGGGCTTGACCGGGTCATGCGCGAGCCGTTCGTGGTCGAGACCGTGGAGGACGCGGCTGCCGCGTTCGAGCGGGCGCAGGCCGGGTTCGCGGGCATCGCGTTCCTGCTCGGCCTGGTTGCCCTGAGCGCCGGTGCGTTCCTGGTGGCCAACACGCTGGCCATGACCTTGTCGGAGCGCACCCGCGAGATCGGCCTGCTGCGCGCCGCCGGCGCCACCGGGGGCCAAGTCCGCGGCTTGGTCCTCCGGCAGGGCATCGCCCTGGGGCTGGCCGGCGCCGCGCTCGGCGTGCCAATCGGGGTCGGGGTCGGCGCGCTGCTCGTCACCGCGGTCGGCAGCTCGCGCGCGGCCCTCGTCAGCGACATCGGTCTCAACCCCGCCGCCCTGGCACTGGCCTTCGGGCTGGGTGTCGGTGTCACCCTGCTGGCGTCCTGGGTTCCCGCGGCCGAGGCCGCGCGGATCAGCCCGCTCGACGCCCTGCGCCCCGGCCGGCCTCGCGGTCGCAGCCTGTGGGGCCGCCTGCGCTGGATCGTGCTCGCGGAGCTGGTGGTGGTGGCGGCCGGGTTCCTGCTCTACCCCCTGGAACGGGGGACCCCGCCCCTGCTGGCCACCATCCTCGCCGTCGGGCTGCTCGTCGGTGGCGCGGTGGCCACGGCCTTCATCCTCGAGCCGTTGGGCCGGATCGTCGGCGTGCCGTTCGAGCGTCTGTTCGGAGCCACCGGCCTCCTCGGGAGCGCGAACCTCGGCCGGGACCGGGCGCGGACCGGCCTCAGCGTGGCGGCACTGACCATCGCCCTGGCCGCGGTCGTGACCCTGGGCACCACCGCGGCATCCGCCCGCGGGACCGCGGACCGCTGGGTCGAGTCCATCCTGCCCGGCGGCCACGCCATCCGGCTGTCCATCCCGTCCCCGATCGACCTCATCGCCGAGGCTGTCACGAGCACCCCGGGCACCAAGGACGCCAG
>DATFEC010000278.1:0-4996 GCA_035251655.1 Candidatus Limnocylindria bacterium
GATCGTGGTCGGCGGCAAGAACAGCAGCAACACCCGTGAGCTGGCCGTGAAGTGCGCGCAGGTCCTGCCGGACACGATCCATGTCGCGGACGCGGACGAATTGGAGACCGATTTCGCCGGCTGGCTGGCCGGCAAGGCCCGGATCGGGATCACCGGTGGAACGTCGACGCCGGAAGGTGACCTCGAGGAGGTCCGCGAACGGATCTACGCCCTCGCCGACGCCGCCTGACCCACTCTAGGACCGTAGACTCTCGCCGTGGTCAGCTGCCCGTCGTGTCGTCGCGAGATCGCCGAGGGTTTCGCGTTCTGTCCGCACTGCGGCGCGGCCCTGGAATCCGCACCGTCGGCAGGGGGCGAGGAGCGAAAGCTCGTCACGCTGCTGTTCGCCGACGTCACCGGGTCCACGCGGATCGCGGAGGAGCTCGATGCGGAGGTGGTCCGTGAGCTGATGGGGGAGTACTTCGCCGTCGCCCGCGAGGAGATCGAGGCTCGCGGCGGGACGGTGGAGAAGTTCATCGGGGACGCGGTCATGGCCGTGTTCGGCGTCCCCGTCGCGCACGAGGACGATCCGGCACGGGCCCTCCAGGCCGCCCTGGCGATCCGGGCTCGCCTGGATGAGCTCAACCTGCGACGACGCGGAACCGATGCGCCTCAGCTCCAGCTCCGGATCGGCGTGAACACGGGCGAGGTCGTGGCGACCACGTCACCTCGACCCGGGGAAGGCATGGTCACGGGCGACGCGGTGAACGTGGCCGCGAGGATTCAGCAGCTCGCGGAGCCGGGCCAGATCGTGGTCGGGGAGCGCACGGCCGCCGCGGCTCCAAACTTCGCCACCCGGCCGTTAGGGGCCCAGCGGCTCAAGGGCAAGGCCGCCGAAATGGAGGTCCTCGAGCTCGTTGGCGAGGCGGCGCCCGTCGCCGGCCGGGGTGTTCCGGGGCTGCGGTCGCCGCTGGTCGGTCGCGACCGCGAGCTCGAACTGCTCGTATCCCTGTATGACCGTGTCGCGACCGAGCGCCGCCCGCACCTCGTCACCCTGTACGGCGAGCCGGGGGTGGGGAAGAGCCGGCTCACGGTGGAGTTCCTGAATCGCCTGTCGACTCGCGATCCTGCGCCTTCGGTCCTCCGTGGTCGGTGCCTGTCCTACGGATCGGGCGTCACGTTCTGGCCCCTGGCTGAGATCCTGAAGAGGCAAGCTGGGGTCCTCGACAGCGACCCGCCAGACGATGCCGTGGCCAAGGTCGAGGCACTGGGCGAAGAGGTGCTGTCAACCGAGGTCACGCCGGATCCCCGCCGCGCCACCGCGCTGCTCGCATACACGGTGGGGATGACGGTCCCTGGCTTCGAATTCGGACGGCTCGACCCCGATCAGCTGCGGGCGGAGGTCCATGGCGCCTGGCGGGCCCTGTTTTCCGCGCTGGCGGCCGTCTCGCCGATCGTGATCGTGGTGGAGGACATCCACTGGGCCGACACGGCGCTGCTCGACCTGCTGGAGGACGTGGGCGAGCGGGTCCAGGGCGGGGTGCTCTTTCTCTGCCCCGCGCGGCCGGAGCTGACTGACCGACGGCCTGGCTGGGGCGGTGGCCGGCGGAACGTCTCGAGCGTAGCTCTCGATCCGCTGCCGGCCGAGGCCACGAGCGAGCTCGTCGACCACTTGTTGGCGGTCGAGGACCTGCCCGAGGCCCTCCATGCCCGCATCGTCGATCGTGCGGGCGGCAATCCGTTCTTCGTGGAGGAAATCCTGCGCCACCTCATCGACGAGCAGCTCATCGTTCGGACGGGCACCGGTTGGCGAGCGCAGTCCGGCCTCGACGAGGTGGTCATCCCCGATACGGTCCAAGCCGTCCTCGCCGCTCGGATCGACCTGCTCGACGCTCCGACCAAGCGGACGCTGCAGGCGGCGTCGGTGGTGGGCCGGATCTTCTGGCCGGCCCCGGTGGCCCAGTTCCTCAACGGCGCCGCGGCGCGCCTCGACGAGTCCCTGCGCAGCCTGGAGAGCCGCGATTTCGTCTTGGCGCGGCTGGCGTCGTCCATGGCCGGACAGCCGGAGTACATCTTCAAGCACGCCCTGGTCCGCGATGTCGCGTACGAGAGCATCCCTCGCCGCGAGCGTGCCGATGCGCACCTGCGGGTGGCTGCGTGGATCGAGGAGGTCATCGGCGAGCGGCGCCTGGAGGTGGTGGAGCTGCTCGCCCACCACTACACCGAGGCGCAGCGGGCGTCGGCGTGGGCGAACGTCGAGCCCGACCGGGCGCAAGAGATCCGGGCGCGGGCGGTCGCCGTCCTGTACGAGGCAGCTTGGGAAGCCGTCCGCCATGGCGCCAAGACGCGAGCCCGCGAGCGCACGAACGCGGCACTGGACCTGGCCCAGGGGCCGTTGGAACGAGCCAAGGGGCTCGAGATCCATGCGGAGGTCGACCTGTGGGAGGACGACGGGGACTCTGCCTGGCGTCGGCGAGTGGAAGCCGTTGACCTTCGCGTCGCAGCAGGACCGCGAGACGCCGGAGAGCGCCTGGCCATCGCCCGGGGCTGCGCCAGCGCCCTGGCCATGCCCACCCGCTGGCCAGGGATCATGCGGTCCCTTCCCGCCCGCGATGAAGCGGCGCCGTACCTCGAACTGGGCAACAGCCTGTTGCCCGAGGGTGACAGCGAGGAGCGGGTCGGGCTCCTCATGGCGCAGGGGGGCTGGAGCTGGGGATTCGCCGAATCGATCCTTGATCCCGAGGCGGTGGCGGCAGACCGCCGCGCCGCGGAGGAGGCGGTCGCCATCGCGCGGCGGCTCGAACGACCCGACCTGCTTTCAGCGGCCCTCGACACGACGGGGGCGACGGGCAGCCTGCTCGAGGGGTACCAGGGAGTCCTGGCTCCCCAGGCCGAGCGCCTCCGGCTCATCCCGCAGCTGGACGACTTCGCTGAGATCGTGGACATCTATGGGACGAATGCCTGGGGCCTTGCGCACATCGGCGAGTTTCGACAGGCGATCGAATACGGCCGGCAGGGCATGGAGGTGGTCGAGACGAAAGGCGTCATGAACTACGTCCCGGGCGCGTTCCTGGGCTATGCCCGCTTCCGGGTCGGTGAGTGGGACGCATTCTGGGAGGCCTTTGGCCGCGTGGAAGCACTCTTCGCCGAGAACCGACCGCTGCGCTACCACGCCCACCGGATCTACGGCATCGCGGCCTATGTGAGCGAACTGACCGGCGATTCTGCGGCGGCTGATCGATTCATTCATCGGCTCGAGACGTCACAGGAGGCGCAGGGTTCGGTCGGCGTGGCCGGTGCCAGGCGTTGGGTCGTCGGGGTGCTCGTCCGGCGGAAGGAATTTGCGGCCGCCAGGGCGCGGCTCGCCGTCATCGATCCTGTCCGCGAGCTGCAGAACCGCGATCTGGATTACGAGGCCTGGGCGGACCTCATTGCTGCCGAGGGAACGTGGGACGAGGCGGCCCAGGTCATCCGTGACGCGCGAGACTGGGCCGAGAAGACGGGCCTCCGGTTCCTCCCCGCGATCGCGGACCGGCTGGAGGGACAGGCCGCGTTGGCGTCCCGGGACCCGCGAACGGCGATCGCTCGGCTCGAACGCTCGCGGGCGATCCTCGTCGAGCTCGAGGCCGCATGGGATCGAGCAAGGACCGAGCTGACGATGGGACGGGCCCTGCTGGCGGCTGGCCGCCCGAGCGAGGCTTCCGATACGTGGCGCAGTGCGCTCGCCACGTTCGAATCGGTCGGCGCCGTCGCCGAGATCGCCGAGGCCGAGTCGCTCCTGGCGGAGACCGCCGCGCCGGCCTGAGCGCAACCCGTTCTAGGTCGGCGACGCGAGGAGGGCGCGCAGTGACCGCTCGAGGCGGTCGTAGCCGAGATGGGTTTTGCCAATCGTGAAGTTGTGCTCCGCATCCGCCTCGATCTGTGCCGGATCGGCGAGGAGGGTGCGCACCGCAACAACGGCCTCGTCGGTGACGACGCCGTCGATCTCGACGAACCGGAAACCGAGCGGGCGGATATCGGCCTCGTACACCGGGTAGCGGTTCACGAATACCGGCTTGCCGAAGAAGACCGCTTCCAGCAGCGCATTGCCGAAGCCCTCGTACAGGCTGGGGTAGGCGATAAGGTCGGCGGCGGCATATGCCTCCGTCAGCGAGTGCGCGGGTCCGATCGGTCGGCCCTCGTGGTCGGGCGCGAACCGATCCGCCGCATAACGCAGGTTGACCTTGGCTCGCTCCGCTCGCCGCTCGAGGGAGATGAGGTAATCGAGGCCCTCGTCACCGGCCGGGCTGGTGATAAGGACCACCGCGTCCGGGTCGCCCAGCCGACCGGCGAGGTCGATGGTCAGCTCGATGCCTTTGCGAGGCACGACTCGGGTGGGCTGGACGATGAGATACCCCGTCTCGTTCATGCCGAGCTCGGCCCGCATGTCGCGCCGCACGTCGGGTCGTGGCGCCGGGCGGGGGTGATCGAAGTCGAACACGTTGGGAATGACGGTGGACGCTGCGCCCGTCCGCTGCTGGAGGCTGGCGGCCGCCAGTGAGCTGATGCTGACATGACGAACGAGCGGGAGGATCGGAGGGAAGGCCGCTTCGAGAACATCCGGCACAACGCAACGGGCAAAGCGCTCGCGTTCCCACCAATAGTCGTGGTTATGGCTGATCGCGGGCAGGCCAGCCTTCTCCACCAGCGCGCGCAGGGCCACGCCCAGCGGCAGCTGCATCGGGATGGCCCATGCGTTCTCGACGATCAGCAGGTGGAGGCGCTCGGTCTCGACCCAGGCGTCGAGCACCGGCAGCAGCTGGTCGGCCAGGCGGTGGATCTCGCGCCGCACGGCATCGGCGTCACTCTCCGGGTCGAAGGCCGCGGCCGTGACCCGCGCCGCCGGCGGGTGCGCGAAGTGCATGGCCGGCACCAGCCGGGCGGTGGAACGGAGGGCGTCGACCTCGCCGGCGCAGAGGCGCACGTCGTGGCCCATCCGTTCGAGAACCGACTCCCACTTGGCGGTCTCGAACGTCAC
>DATFEC010000101.1:0-4481 GCA_035251655.1 Candidatus Limnocylindria bacterium
TGCGAGACGGACTGTCGGTTCTTCGTCCTCGGCCACCGGGAGTTCCACAGCCTGATGGACGAGTTCCCGACGATGAAGATGCGGGTCCTCGAGACCCTCGCCGAACGGGTGCGCTCGCTCGACACGGCCTCCGTTCACTAGGTAGGATTCGGGCGCGCTCAGCGCCACCGGGCGGGAGTAACTCAGCCGGTAGAGTGTCTGCTTCCCAAGCAGAATGTCGCGGGTTCGAGCCCCGTCTCCCGCTCCAGCCTAGCTACCGAGGCCAGGAGTGTGTGCGTAGGCGGAGAGCGCAGGCTGGCCGCCGAGGTGGGCGTAGAGCACGCGTGAGCCTGCTGGGATCTCACGGGAGCGGATCATCCCGATGAGGCCGGCCATCGACTTGCCCTCGTAGACGGGGTCGGTGAGCATCCCCTCGGTACGGGCAGCCAGCTGGATCGCCTCGATCGTCTGCTCATCGGGCGCGCCATACACCGGCCCGGCGTAGCCATCCACCAGCGTGACCTCGTCGTCGCGCAGTTCGCGCGTGACTCCGATCGCCTCAGCCGTTGACCGGGCGATGCTGGTCACCTGGACCAATGTCTTGTCCAGGGTTTTGGATGCGTCGATACCAATGACTCTTCGGTCGTCCCTTCCCTCAAGGGCAACGCCCGCGACCATCCCGGCGTGCGTTGAGCCAGTCACCGTGCAGACGATGAGGTGGTCGAAGAACAGATCGCGTTCGGCTTCCTGCACGGCGACTTCCCCCACCCAGTTCGCGAATCCCAGGCCGCCAAGGGGATGGTCCGAAGCGCCGGCCGGGATCGGATAGGGTTTGCCTCCGGCCGCTTCGACGGACTCCAGGGCTTGGCGCCAGCTGTCACGGATCCCGATGTCGAAGCCTGCCTGATCCATCCTGATGTCGCCGCCCATGATCCTGGTGAGCTGGATATTGCCGACGGTCTCGTAGCCTGGGTCGTCCCAGTCGACCCAGTGCTCCTGGACGGTGACCACGCTGAGGCCGAGATGTCGGGCAACTCCAGTGACCGCGCGGGTGTGGTTCGACTGAACCCCGCCGATGGAGACCAGCGTGTCGCAGCCCGTGGCGATCGCATCGGCAGCCAGATACTCGAGCTTCCGCACCTTGTTGCCGCCGAAGGCGATGCCGGAGTTGCAGTCCTCCCGCTTGGCCCAGATCTCGACCTCGCCGCCCAATGCGGCGCTGAGCCGCGGAAGCGGATGGATCGGGGAAGGGCCGAACATCAGGCTGATCCGCGGATACTCGGCGAGCTGCATCGTATAATCGTATACGATATGTCAATGTCCACGGCGGAGAAGGTCGAGCAGCGGGTGCGGCAGGGTCTCCTCCGGGGCGACTACCCCCCCGGCGCGTGGCTTCGACAGGACGACCTCGCGGCGGAGATGGGAGTCAGCAAGATCCCGGTCCGAGAGGCGCTGCAGCGGCTGGCTGCGGCCGCTCTGGTGACATTCGAACCCAACCGAGGTGCGTTGGTCCGGCCGCTTACGGCTGGCGATGCAGCGGAGATCTTCGCACTGCGCCAGGCCGTCGAGCCCACGCTCCTTCGGCGCGCCATCGGCCGGCAGACGACGGTGGATCTGGCCACGGCGGAGCTTGCCCTGTCGAGCGCTGCCCTCCCGCTCACGGAGGCGAACTGGATGTTCCATCGCGCGCTGTATCACGCCGCGGGCTGGCCGCGAGCGCTGGCCACGGTCGAGACACTGAATACCGCAGTTGCGCCCTACGTGCTGCTCTACACGGAAAGCCTCGGCGGTGGTGCGCAATCCGATGCGGAACATCGCGAGCTGCTCGACCATTGCCGAACGGCCGATACGCGCTCCGCTCTACGAGTCCTGCGCGCGCACCTCCGAGCTGCCGCCGATGCGCTGGCCGATTACCTCTCCGGATGACGAAATGCGAGGTCTCGGATCGGGATCGTCAAGCGTGATCGCCGACCGTCCCACCTGCGACGGCGTACGCTCATGCGATGACCGAAGCGCGCTCGGCCCACCCGTCTGCAAAGCGGCCGTTATGGACGTGTCCGGACTGCGGAAAGCAGTACGTCACCCGCAACATGTGGCATTCGTGCGTCGTGGTCCCACTCGAGTCGCACTTCGTCGATCGGCCGCGGGCGTGGCAGCTGTTCGAGGCCTACCGCACGGCCCTGGAGGCCCAGGGACCGATCACCGTCTCCGTCAGCAGGACACGGATCGAGATCATGACCCGTGCCCGCTTCACCGGGGCCGTCGTGCGGAAGGACCATCTCCGCGCGTCGCTGTGGCTCAAGCGGCGAGTGGATTCACCGCGCTTCGTCAGGATCGAGCATTTTGGGCGAAACGACTGGGGGCACTACTTCGAGATCCGCGATGAGTCGGACATCGACGAGGAACTGATGACCCTCGCGCGCGAGGCGCGCGCGGTGGGCGACCAGGAAGCGGGATAGCCTACTTGGCCCGCATCTGGTTGTTGCGGGCGTCGTGCGTCAGCTCGGCCAGTCCAAGCGCCTCGAGCAGCGGCGGGAGGTACATGCCGAACCGGCCCCGATAGCCCTTGCGCAGCCCGTACCAGCCGCCGACCGGGTTGTCCGACGCTCGGCCCCAGGCCTCGACCGTGCCCGGTGCCGCGTCCTTCTGCTCATCGGCCGCACCCAACGGCATCCAGTCGCCGTGAGCCTTCAGCATGGCGTGCAGGTCGTCGATGGCGCGCAGGTGGTACTTCAGCTGCGTCGAGCCGACCTGGCAGACCAGCGCGGGCGGATCCGCGGTCTCGTCACGCCACATCTGGTAGTCCGAGGTGCCGGGCGGGGTCTTCAGGTTCCAGGGATCGTCCTTCGTGCCGGAGCCGGAGGCGGGAGACATCGGTATGCCCTCTGCAGGTGAACGGTTGGGTGGCCAGTGTAGGTGGCCCCCTACGCGAAGGCTAGGATTGGGCCGATGGTCGACGCGGTGACCGGCGCCTTCAGCTTCACCGGGCGAGCCATCGCCACGCAGCTGCTGGCGGAGGGTCGCGAAGTCGTCACCCTGGTCCGACGGCCGCCTCCGACGGACGCGGATCCTCGGATTCGGACTGCCCCCCTGGCGTTCGACGATCCCGGGTCACTCGCGGCGGCCTTCACCGGAGTCGACACGTTCTACAACACGTACTGGATCCGATTCGAGCGCGGTGGCTTGACGTTCGAGGAGATCATCGGTCGGACGCGGAAGCTGCTGACCGCGGCGACCCAGGCCGGGGTCCGGCGGATGGTCCACGTCAGCGTGGTGAACGCCGGAGCGGACGCGCCGACGGAGTACTTCGTGGCCAAGGCTCGCCTCGACGACGTCATCCGCGCCTCGGGGATGTCCCACGCGATCGTGCGCCCGACCCTGACCTTTGGTCCGGGCGACATCCTGGTCAACAACCTGACCTGGGTCCTCCGCCGCTTCCCGCTGTTCGCGATCCCTGGAAACGGCGAGTACCGGCTGCAGCCGGTTCACGTGGAGGACGTGGC
The DNA here is from genome assembly GCA_035251655.1 of Candidatus Limnocylindria bacterium. Classification (GTDB taxonomy): domain Bacteria; phylum Chloroflexota; class Limnocylindria; order QHBO01; family QHBO01; genus DASTEQ01. The sequence goes on from DATFEC010000101.1 coordinate 3,483, forward strand.
CCGGATCGCGGTCGACGCCGGCCGCCGGTCAGCCGACGTGGACGTGGACGCCGCGGGGCCGGACATCCTGACCTTCAACCGCTTCGTCCAGCTGCTGGCCGATGCGGTGGACAGCAGGACGTGGCTCCTCCATACCCCTCGGGCGATCTCCCATCTCGGTGCGCGCGCCCTCAGCGTGCTCGTTCGGGACGTGATGCTGACCGGCGACGAGATCACCGAGCTGACCGCTAGCCTGCTCGTGTCCGCCCAGCCGCCGGCTGGGCGCATCGGTCTGGCAGCCTGGGCGTCAGCCCACGCGGATGAGCTCGGACGGAGATACCACTCGGAGCTCGACCGCCACTTCCGATAGCAGGCCCGCCGCTCAGCCGGCGTCTGCCTCGGCCTCGCCGGCCTCGTCAGGCTCCTCGATCTCGTCGACCGGTGGGCCAGACCCGTCCAGTGCCAGGACGGCGCCCTCCTCGCCGGTGGCGACGTCGACCAGCTCAGACGACTCACGCACCTCGCCGGTGATCTCCTCCTCGACATCGTCGATGCGGACGATGGCGAAGCTGACCTGGGGCGGGATGGCGGCCGAGATGACGACCTCGCCGATGCGGTACGGCGAGCGCTTGGCGCGCAAGGCGCCATTGGCCTTCTCCTGCAGGGCGGTGGCCTTGATCACGACGTCGGCCAGGAGGCCGGGATCGATCTTCTCGACGATGGTCGTGAGGCCGCGTCGGGCCTTGCCGGCAACCCGTCGTGCCTCGACCCCCGCTTTGGCCATCTGCACCCTGGCCTGCGCCTGGGTGGTCGGATCGGACACCTTCTGCTGCGCCTGAGCGGCAGCCTGCTGCGCGGCCTGCTGCGCCTGCTCCATGGCCTTCTTGAAGGAGTCCATATCCGCGCCAGTATCCGTCCTCCCAGCAGCCACGTCAGCAGAATCCAGGCAATTTGGACGTAGCCTCTTGACATTGGAGTCACTCCAAGGTCTAGATTGAGGCGCATGATCACCTATCGTGT
>DATFEC010000264.1:0-2746 GCA_035251655.1 Candidatus Limnocylindria bacterium
TCGAGTACGAGATCGAGTTCGTCGGCGCGTGGGAGGGGGACCGATGACCCGGCGCCGGATCGGCATCTTCGCCGGTGGCCGCTCCGCGGAGCACGAGGTCAGCATCGCGTCGGCCGAGGCGATCCTGCGCGAAATCGACCGCCATCGGTTCGAGCCGTACCTGATCTACATCGACGCCGCCGGCGGATGGCATCTGCCGGCCGGTCCCGCCGCCGAGCTGGGACCAGGGGACAGCCTCGCGGGCGAGCTTGGAGTGGAGTCGACCGGTGAGCACAGCGCGCGACTCGAGGCAGGCGAGGCCACCCTGCCGGTCGCGGCCGGGCCCGCTGCCGTCGAGGCGCGCACGGCGCTCCGCGCGCTGGGCGAAGCGATCGACGTTGCCTTCCTCGCGGTGCATGGGCCGTACGGCGAGGACGGCACCCTCCAGGGGTTCCTCGAGCTGGCCGGGATCCCGTACACCGGTGCCGGGGTGCTGGCGAGCGCAGTGGCCATGGACAAGGTCGTCTTCAAGGACCTCATGCGGGGACACGGCCTGCCGGTGGTTGGCTACAGCTCCTACTCGCGTCGCGCCTGGCGCGACTCCCCGCAGCAGGTCCTCGCCGACATCACCAGTCGCATCGGCCCTCGCGCCGTGGTGAAGCCGGCCCGCTTGGGTAGCAGCGTGGGCATGACCCTCGCCCACGCGCCCGCGGAGCTGCCGGCGGCCGTCGAAGCGGCGTTCCGCTGGGACACGAAGATCATCGTCGAGGCCTACGTTCCCGGTGCCCGAGAGTTCGAATGCGGCGTCCTCGGTAATGACGACCCGGTCGTCTTCGCGCCGGGCGAGGTCATCAGCCACCATGAGCTGTACGACTACGAGGCCAAGTACGTCCCCGGCCTCGCCGATGTCGTGCCCCGCGCCGAGGTTGACGCCGCGCTGGCAGCCCGACTCCGCGAGCTGTCGCTCGCGGCCTACCGCGCCGTCGACGCGCGGGGAATGGCCCGGGTCGACTTCCTTGCCACGCCGGACGAGGTGTTCATCTCCGAGATGAACACGATTCCGGGCTTCACCGCCACCTCGATGTTCCCCAAGCAGGCCGAGCTGGCGGGCATCTCGTTCGCCGATCTCGTCGCCCGCCTGATCGAGCTCGCCGAGGAGGAGGCGCCCGAATGAGCGAGGGCCGCCTCCTTGAGCCGACGCGACCCATCGGCCGGCGCCGCCAGGGAGCGGCCAGCACCGATCCCCGATCCCGGCGGACGACGACCAGGGTCAAGAGCCGAGGCCGTCCGGCACGGGGCGCCGCGAAGCCGCCGACTCCCTCGCCGCGCCGCCGGCGGCGACGCATCAATTGGACGCGGATCACGGCTGCCGCCCTGTGCCTCGCCCTCGTGGCGGGTGGCGCATGGCTGGTCGCTGGCCCGTCGCTGCGGATCCGGGCCGTGTCCTACAGCGGTGCCGACTGGACCGAGCGCGCCGCGCTCGACGCGGTGACCGAACCGATGATGGGTCGCAGCGCGCTGCTGGTGAATGCGAGCGCGATCGCCACCGAGCTCGGCGGCCTGCCCGGGGTTGAGCGTGCCTCGGTGGATATCGGGCTGTTCGGCCGCGTGCAGGTCTCCCTCGTGGAAGGTGACGCGGTCGCCATCTGGCGGACAGACGCGGCCCAGCTGCTCGTCGCCGATGACGGCACCGTGGTCGGCAGCCAGTCCCGGGACGCCACCGTGCCCGGCGGGTACGCGGAACTGCCGTTCGTGGACGACCAGCGCGAAGCGTCCCACGACCTGTGGATCGGCGACCAGCTGCCCCTCGACGAGGTGGAGGCTGCCCTTGCCCTCGGCGCTCTGCCAGCCGATCGGCTCGGATCCGCCTCGGCCGTGCTCCGGATCTCGGTGGACCCGACCTACGGCTTCATCCTCTCCTCGCCGCAGGCAGGCTGGCAGGCCGCGATGGGGTATTACGGGAAGGCTCCGGAAGACACCGCGGCCACGATTCGTGGGCGCGTCTCCGAGCAGGCCAGCAGCATCCGGACGCTCTTCGCCGAGCACCCGGAGGCCGGCGTGGCGTGGATCGATGCTCGCAATCCGGGAAGGGTATATTTCCGTGCCCGGGGCTGAGACCGCTCGCCGAACGGCGGCACCCGGATCTCGACCGAGCGCCGTGTCGTCGAACCTCCGGATGTGGCTCCCCCTCGTTGGGCTCGGGCTCGGCATCTTGCTGGGCCTGCTGCTGAACGTCAGCGTGACCCCGGACCTCGCCCGTTACACCGCGGTCGCGATCCTCGCCGGCCTCGACTCCATCCTCGGCGCGGTCCGGGCCGAGCTCGACGGCCAGTACGACAACCGCGTTTTCCTCAGCGGCTTCGTCGCGAACACCGCGGTGGCGGTGGTCCTCACGTTCCTCGGCGACCGGCTCGGGATCGACCTCTACCTCGTGGCCCTCATCGCCTTCGGCCTGCGCATCTTCCAGAACGTGGCCCTGATCCGGCGCCACTTCCTGTAAGGTCGGCCGCGCTTCACGGAGGCTGAGTTTGGATAGAGAAACGGTCCTGGTGGGCATCGACCCGGGCAGCACCAAGGTCACGACCCTCATCGGCGAGGTCACGCCCGCCGGTGACGTGAACGTCGTCGGCTACGGAATCGCTCCTTCGATCGGGATCAAGAAAGGGATGGTCGCCAACATCGAGCAGACGGTGCAGTCGATCGCGACGAGCATCGAGAAGGCCGAGCGGCTGTCCGGCTACAAGATCGGGTCCGCGTTCGTCTCGGT
>DATFEC010000195.1:0-2760 GCA_035251655.1 Candidatus Limnocylindria bacterium
GATCGTGAGCCCGTATGGCTTCCCCCACCCGGGCGGCGTCAACGAGCACGTGCGGCACACGTACGAGGAGCTCCGCTCCCTGGGCCACGACGCGTGGATCATCACCCCCAAGTACGGCCATGAGCGCGACAGCGAGGGCCACGTCATCCGGATCGGGACCGGCTGGGCGGTGCCCAGCAACGGCAGCGTGGGCCGCCTGACTGTCGGCTGGCGGCTCCGGCCCCGGATCCGCGACCTCCTCGCGGCTCATCGCTTCGACGTCCTCCACTACCACGAGCCCTTCGTCCCGTTCCTCGGTCCGGCGGTGCTCAACATCTCGGACACGATCAATGTCGGGACGTTCCACGCGTTCGGGGGCTTCTCCCCGTCGTACTGGCTCGGCCGCCGGGCCGCGGCCGGGCTGGCGGCCCGCCTCCACGGTCGGATCGCGGTCAGCGGTGCCGCCCGTCACTTCATCTCGCGCTACTTCCCCAGTGACTACCGGATCATCCCCAACGGGGTGGAGATCGAGCCGTTCGCCGGCGCCGCCCCGTTCGAGGAGCTGCGGGACGGCACCCTGAACATCCTGTTCGTCGGCCGCCTCGAAGACCGCAAGGGCCTGTCCTACCTGCTCCGCGGCTACCACCGCCTCCGCAAGCGTCACGTGGATGCCCGGCTCATCGTCGTTGGCGCCGGACCCCGCCTGCGGGAGTACCGCCGCTACGTCGCCACCCGCCGGATCCGAGACGTCGAGTTCGTTGGCCACGTTCCGCAGGAGGCCAAGCTCCGCTACTTCGCCAGCGCCGACGTGTTCTGCGCCCCGTCCACTGGCCAGGAAAGCTTCGGCATCGTCCTGCTCGAGGCGATGGCCGCGGGCCTCCCGATCGTGGCCTCGGACATCCACGGCTACAAGAACGTCGTGTCGCGCGACGTCGAAGGCTACCTCGTCGAGCCCAGGAACCCGCGGGCCATCGCGGCCGCCCTGTACAAGCTGGCCCGGGACCCGGAGCTGCGCCATCGGATGGGCGAGGCGGGTCGGGCCAAGGCCCCGGAGTACTCGTGGGAGCGGGTCACGGAGCAGGTCGTCGCCTACTACCACGAGGTCCGCGACCGGATCGCGGTCTAGCCGGACCCAGACCGATGCCGCCGCCGCCCCGACGGCGCGCCGGATCAGTCGTCGAACGGCTTGCGGTAGGCGCGCTCCTTCTGGTGGACGACGAATCCGTTGTCGGTGTACACGCCCAGGGCGCCGGTCGGGTTGTCGGCGTCCACCATGAGGACCGCATCGGTCATTCCCCGCTCGCGGAACGCGACCAGGCTCTGGGACACGAGCGCCCGGGCCAGGCCGCGGCCGCGCCAGGACCGCCGAACGGACACGCCCGCCAGCAGCCCGCGCCGACCGCCGGTCTGCGCGTTGAACTCGCGCATCACGACGTTGTTGACCTGTCCGGCGACCTGGTCGCCCTCCCACGCGACCTGCCACAGCTCGGGCTCGAAGTCCGGCCCGCTGAAGAACCGCTGGAACGTCTCCTCGGACGCGTCCATCCCGCCCCAGTGGTCCGCGAACGCTTCCAGGTCCGCGGCCCAGATGGTCCGGTGGTGCTCCGGCCGGACGGGCCGAACCTCCAGGCCCTCGGGCAACGGGAACTCGACGATCTCGTCCAGGTTCGGCCGGAGCATCTCGAAGAAGTAGCGGGCGATGGTGAACCCCTCCGCCTCGAGGAGCGCCATCGCGCCGCGCTGGGTCTCGGCGCACCAGGAGTCGAGCCGCCGCTCGGTGCCGGCCGGCAGCTGGTGGCCAGCGGCGATCTGCCGCAGCCGCCGCTTGTTGGCCGCATGGATCGCCCGGCCCAGGCCGCGACGGCGCCAGGCCGGATGGACCGATCCCCAGGTCGCGTAGTTGCGGCCGCCATCGGTATCGTCGACCCAGTGGACCTTCCCGTAGGCGACCAGCATGTCGTCCACCTCGGCGAGGAGCACGTCCTCGAGCGGGTCCCAGGTCGACGCGTGGGCGTACCACTGGGCCAGTCCCTCGACATCGGATCGGTCGTCGATCGCATCCGCTTCGTTGGTCGCGTTGAACAGGCCGGCAATGGCCTCCAGGTCGTCGGGCAGCTGCATCCGGCGGAAGGCGAGCCCCGGAATCGCCGGCGCCTCCGGAACCTCGACCCGCACCGTGGCCATGGTCATCGGTTCCGCTCGAGCGGGCGCCGGTAGGCGGTGAACTTCTCGCTCACCACGAAGCCGTTATCGGTATAGACCCCCAGGGCGCCGGTCTCGTTGTCCGCATCCACGCCGAGGATGCCCTCGGTCATTCCCCGGTCGCGGAGCAGGACCAGGCTGCGCGCCACCAGGGCACGCGCGAGCCCACGCCGCCGCCACGGACGGCGGGTGAAAACCGAGTCCAGCCAGCCATGGAGCACGCCGAGCTTGGCATTCCCCTCGGGGTAGATGGCATTGATGCTTGCCCCCGCGATCTCGTCGCCGTCGAAGGCGACGACATGGAGCGACGGGTCGAAGGTCGACTCGTCGACCCACTTCTGGAACGCGGCATCGGAGTCGTCGATCCCGCCCCAGTGGTCGCGAAACGCCTCGTTGTCGGCGATGAACAGCCGATGGGCGTCCTCGCGGGTTACCGGTCGAACCTCGATCCCCTCGGGCAGCGGCGGCACCTCGATCGGATCGGCCAGGTTGCGGTTCATGTGGAAGAACCACCGCACCGGCGCGTAGCCGTGCTGGGTGTACAGCGCGTGGGCTCCGGCATCAGTCTGCGCGGCCCAG
>DATFEC010000161.1:0-3784 GCA_035251655.1 Candidatus Limnocylindria bacterium
CGGATGGCGACCGGCATCGGCATCGGTCTGTTCGTGTCACAGCGGCTGGTGGAGGCCATGGGCGGGCGGATCTGGACCCGCCCCCGCGACGGCGGGGGCACCGAGTTCGGATTCGCCCTGCCGAACTGGCCGATGGACGACCCCGAAGAGCCGATGGACGCTCCGCCGGATGCGGACGGGCAGGAGCCTGCTTCCGTTGCAAGGGCAGAAGCCCGAACTCCCGCATGAGCAGATCGGCGGTCACCCTCTACATCGACTCCTCGCTCCTGCCCGAAGGTGATTCGGATGCCCTCGCGATGGCGTCGGATCTGGGTTTTGAGGCCGTGGTCGTGACGGGCGTCGACGACGTGCCTGAAGCCCTCGTCAACGGCTGGCACCTCAGCAGTGTTCAGCCGGCAGCCGGTTCTGCCCGATGGGGCCGCACGGTGCTGATCGGGCCCCGTCTCGAAGTGGGACGGGTGGCCGTGACGGGCTTGCGGACGGCTCGCGACCTCCGCCTCGCCCTGCTGGAACTGGCCTCGGAGCAAGCCTCGGACTGACATGCGGCTGCAATGGCCGCGTTGGTCCGCCGAAGCGTGGCTGCGACGCCTCGCACACGACGATTTCCGGGTTCGCAATCTTGAATCGCACCTTGGAGATCGACATGACCGATTCGCAGCCTTCGGGCCAGCCGCCCGTCGTGGTGCAGAGCAACCAAGATGGTGGTGGGGGCAGCAGCGCCGGTGTGGTGGCCGCTGTCGCAATCGTGGCCCTCATTCTGATCGGCATCTGGTGGTTCGGGTTCGGCCCGGGCGCCGGTGGCGGGACGACGACGCCGACCGATGGCAGCGAGGCGCCGCCGGCGTCGACCGCGCCGATGGAGTCCGTCCCGGCGTCCGAGTAGGGGCGCTGAACGAGGAGGGGGCATTTGATACCGCTGCGACCCAGGACGGGGGGTCGCAGCGGTCTTTTCGCTAAGGTTGGCCGGTCTGGAGGTGCCTGTTGGGCTCACAACCACTGGTTCTCGTCGCGGACGACGAACCACGGATCACGAAGCTCGTTGCCATCGCGCTGAGCGAGGAGGGCTTCCGGGTCGTCACGGCGGGCGGTGGCCAGGAGGCGATTGCAGCGGCCGAAGAGTATCGGCCGGACATCGTGCTCCTCGACATCGTCATGCCCGATCTCGACGGGATCGAGGTCATGCGAGAGCTCCAGCAGCGCCAGCCGGTGCCCGTGATCCTGCTCACGGCGCGCGGCTCAACCTCGGACAAGGCCAAGGGCCTCGACCTGGGTGCGGACGACTACATCGCCAAGCCGTTCCACCCCGATGAGCTGGCCGCTCGCGTGCGCGCCGTCCTCCGCCGAGCGGTCGGCGTGGCGCCACAGCAGGGAATCCTTCGCTTCGACGACGTCGAGATCGACCTCGAGCGGCGGATGGTGCACAAGGATGGCCAGCTCGTCCACCTGTCGCGAACGGAGTGGCTCCTCCTCCAGCACCTGGCGGCCAACGCCGGCAAGGTCGTGGTCCACAGCGAGCTGCTGACCAAGGTCTGGGGCCCTGAGTACCGCGACGACGTGCAGTACCTCCGCGTCTGGATCAGCCGGGTCCGCCGCAAGCTCGGATCCGAGCCGGGGGACATGGGCCGGATCAAGACCTTCCAGGGCATCGGCTACCTGCTTGACGCGGAGCCACCGACCGAGCCCGTCATCGAGGCGGTGGACGGCGATGCGGAGGCCGGTGGGGCGGATGCCCCCCAGGCTGGCGCCGCGACCCCCGATCAGCCGCCGATCGCGAAGGGCTAGCGGCCGAGGCGGAACGGGCGCGAACGCTGCTCGAGGCTGCTCTCAGCCCGAGTCGGATCAAGCTTCAGGAGCAGCAGCGCGACATCAGCGGCAAGGAGCCCGAGGATGGCCGCGCTCATCAGCGTTCTCAGCAGGCCGCGCGGTCGCAGCGACTTCAGAGCGTCGCGCCAGCGGCTGGGAGCCGCCGCGCCGGAGGCAACGGGCATGTCCTCCCCTGGCTCGAGACCACGGAGCAGGTCGCGTTCCACCTGGAGGCGTTCGCGGTACAGGACTTCCCATTCTTCGTAGGGGAGTTCATCGGTGGCGAGGTGGCGGTCCACCCAGGCGAGAGTCGCCTCCTGTTCGGACCTCGAGACATCCGGCTGGGCCAGCTCCATGAGCCGATCTTCAATGGCCTGCCCCTCGGCCGAGTTTGTCAGCCACGCCTTCGCAGTCGTCAGGCGGCTCGCGATCGCGGCCTGGACCCTGGCGAGCTGGACCTTGCGTCCGGACATCGCCACGTCGGACGGGTAGATGAGGACCTCGACGTCATGGCCCACGAGCCGCACCAGCCGTTCGGGCAGGAGCCCGCGAACGTGGGATCCCGCCGCGGCCGCCAGGAGGCGGCCGGGCAGGACGAGGACCACCGGAGCATCCAAGGGCCGCACATCGATTCCCGCGTCGCTGATCGCGGTGTCGAGATCCGCAACGAGGGACTCGTAGCCGCCCGGCTTGACCACGATCGGGACGTGGGCATCGGTCCTGCGCCGGACGAGCGAGATCGCCTTGCGACCAATCGCGATGGTGGCGAGGAAGACCAGCATGGTCGCGAGCGCGGCGGCCATGGGATACCCGCGCAGGATGTGGACCGCCAGGTCTCGTGGCCCCTTGGGGCGATCGTCCGGCTGCAGGAGGCGAAGCGAAACCAGGGCCATGGCGGGCGGTACGGCTACGGCGCCTGCCAGCATGCCGAGGCGGACCCATCCCTCGTCGACCCAGTCTGGGATCGGTGCAAACGTCAGGAGGACCGATCCGCCGTCGGGCCAAAGCACCGCGAACACCAGCACCGCCCAGATCACCGCCCCGAACGTGATACCCGCCAGGAGGATCTGGCGGTCCTGGGGGACACGCCCGAACAGCAGCGTGCTTGCCCACCCCAGGGCGGCGGTGAGCAGCTTCCCGGCGAACCGACCGAGGACTCCGAAGATCGAGGCGACGATGACCATGCGATGAGCATGCGGCCGCCGCGCTCCGGTTCCGCTTGCCGGCAACGGCCGCGCCGTTACAAGGCGGTTGCAAGTGCGACATCGCTGCAACGACGTGCCTCCTCCCTCCCTCATTCCCGCAAGGTTGCCGCCCGCACGCTGTCCGGATGAGCACCCCTGTGCCGGGCGACAGCAGCCTCTGGGTCATGCGGGGCGCCGGCTTCGCGCTGGGCGCTCTGCTGGTGGGTGGCATCGTCGCCCTCGCGTGGTCGGCGCTTTCGGTGCTCGTCCTCGTCTTCGTGGCCCTGCTCATCGCGACCGCAGTCGAGCCGTGGACCGAACGGCTGCGCGACCGCCTGCCGACTGGCCGGGCCACGACCGTCATGCTGGCCTACGCCGGGTTCTTCGCCGCGGTCATTGCGCTCGGCGTCATCTTCGTCCCGGTCATTACCGATGAGGCCGCCCGCGTCCTCGCCAGGCTGCCCGATGCCCTCGCCGAGGCGGAGGCCTGGGCCGAACAGCTTGAGCCGGAGGCCGCCTCTACGGTCGTCCTGGCCGGGGTGCAGGCCGTCCAGGCCGCGCTCGACGACACGCTGTCGGCCGATCCGGACACGGTGGTCTCAGCCGGTGTCTCGGCAGCCGAGTTCGTGATCGGCCTGGGGACCGCGCTGGCCCTGGCCTTCTTCTGGCTCATGGAGCGCGCCCGCCTCCAACGGTACGTGCTCGCGTTCGTCGCCGAGGAGCAGCGGGCCGGCGCGCGTGAGGCGTGGAACGCGGTCACCGCCCGGCTCGGACTCTGGACCCGCGGCCAGCTCACC
>DATFEC010000284.1:0-4702 GCA_035251655.1 Candidatus Limnocylindria bacterium
CGACGGCATCGGCCTGAAGATCCAGCATGCCCTTGCCGACCGGCTCGTCTACCACCGGGTCAAGGCCCGGACCGGCGGACGGGTGCGGTACTTCGTGTCGGGCTCGGCTCCGCTCTCACGCGAGGTGGGGGAGTTCTTCTACGCCCTCGGCATCCTCATCCTTGAGGGGTACGGGCTGTCGGAGACGAGCCCGCTCGTATCAATCAACCGCCCGAATGACTTCGTGTTCGGGACGGTGGGACGGCCCGCCCCGGCGACCGAGGTCCGGATCGATCCCGAGACCGGGGAGATCCAGGTCCGCGGTCCGCAGATCATGCTTGGCTATCTGAACAACCCGGAGGAGACCGCGAAAGCCATTGACCCCGACGGATGGTTCCACACCGGGGACATCGGGGAGCTGGACCCCGTCGGTCGGATCAAGATCACCGACCGGCTGAAGAACATCATCGTTCTGGCCAACGGCAAGAACGTCTCGCCCGGACCGATGGAGGCGGCGCTCTCCGCGTCGAAGTACATCGCGCAGGCCGTGATCCTCGGCGACCGGCATCCGTACACCGGGGCCCTGATCGCGCCGAACTTCGACGAGCTGGTGCCCTGGGCGGAGGCCAACGGGCTGGGTGGCATGGCGCCGGAGAAGCTGGTCGAGGAGAAGGCTGTCCGCCAGCTGATCGAGGGCGACGTGCGCGACCTGCTCGAGGACTTCGCCGTCTTCGAGCGTCCGCGGCGCGTCGCGCTGCTGCCCCGCGCCCTGTCCGAGGAAAACGGGGAGCTGACGCCCACCCTGAAGACTAAGCTGCGCGTGGTCCAGGAGAACTGGCCGGCCCAGATCGACCGCCTCTTCGAGGACGAGTCCGTCCCGGCCTAGAGCCCGCATGAACGGTTTGGCCCCGGCGACTCGTCGAGCGCCGGGGCCGGGATCTCAGTGACCGTCAGTGCGCGCGATCGTCCATGAGTTCCGCGATCGCGAAAAGCTGGTCTGCGTTGGCCTCGCCTACGGAGACGTCACCCACGGCGACGGCGGCGAGCAACACATTGTTCACTCGCCAAAGGTAGACGAGGTTCGTCCGAAAGAGATCGTACGCCGCCCCCGTGTAAGACGCGCTCTCGTCGCCAAGCGCCGGGTCCACGCTCGAACGAGCCATTCCCCAGCCGGCCGGTCCATGTTCGTTGGCGACGTAATCGAAGGCAGCTTCGGCATCGACAGCTGTCTCGAACAAGGCGGACCATGAAACATACCCGCCTGTCTCAGTGCTGTTGAGGTTGGTCATCAGCGCGTCGACGAATGCGCTCTGGTCGATAAACGTTCCGCCGGGATGGAACGGGGTGAGAAGGGCCAGCACGCCGGACTCGGTAGTGTCAACCGTGAAGCCTGCCGGTGCATTGGCGTCCGTCAGGACGATATCCGGCAGGTCCTCGGATGTTAGGAGCCGAGCTGCTTGGCTCGGGCTCGGGCTTGGACCGGGATTACCGATGTTCGGCCCCACGACGAGTTGATACGTCGCTATGGCCCCGATGATCACGGCCGTTGTCACGAGGACAAGCGCCGCAGGCTTCATGTTCACAAAGCGTTCCTCCAGCGACACCCGCCAGGCGCCGCGTTGGGCGGAGCGCTCCACGTCGTCCAGGGCAGCCCAGATGAAACGCTCGGGAGCGTGATCGGATCCCTCGTCGAGCCAATCCCTGAGGGTCTGATCGAGATCTGGTTCGCGGTTCATGCGGTATTCCCTTTGCGCGTGGGTGGCCGCGCGTCCGCCTCGATGGCGGCGCGTAGCGCGCGCTTCGCGTAGTGAATTCGAGACCGAACCGTGCCAACCGGCACCTGCAGGATCTCGGCAATTTCAGGCAGAGTCAGGTCGCGGTAGTACTGGAGCACGATCGCCGCCCGCTGCTCGCTCGGGAGCCGCTGGAAGGCCTGCTCGAGCTGTTCGCGATCGGCAAACGAGGTGGCCGGGTCGTCCGCCGCCCCATCCATCGGGAGCAGCTGAAGCGCCGGTGCCTGCCGCCGCTGCTTGCGCAGCTGGTCGTAGCAGGCACGAACCAGGAGCCTATAGGCCCACGCCTCGATGAGGGTCGGGTCTCTCAGGCTCGGTAGGTCCTGCCAGATGCGAAGGAGCGTCACCTGGAGCGCGTCACCGGCGGCGTCGAAGTCACGCAGGATCCGATGCGCAACCGCGAACAGGCGGTCGCTCAGGTCGAACGCGAGACGGGTGAACGCCTCGCGATCGCCACGCTGTGCCTGCTCCACCAGGGACCGATCCATCGCTCCCTCCATGGTGAAGCCCGTCTGGCTTCACTCGCAGCGTATGGCGTTGGAATGACGCCATCGGTTCGATCTCGGGAATCCTGCACGGCGACCATTGACATATACCGATATCGGTATATGATCCGACCATGCCCCGAGCAGCAACCACCACCGATGCGTTCAACGCCGTGGCCGAGCCACGCCGGCGCCAGATCCTCGACGCGCTGGCGGGTGGCGAGCGCCCGGTGAACGACCTGGTGGAGCTGCTTGGTCTCGGCCAGCCGCAGGTCTCCAAGCACCTCCGGGTGCTGCGGGAAGTGGACCTGGTTGCGGTCCGGGATGAAGGACGGCAGCGGATGTATCGGATCAACGGCCAGTCGCTGAAGCCGATCCACGACTGGGTGAAAGCCTACGAACAGACGTGGAACGAGCGGTTCGAGGTGCTGGACGAAGTCCTCGAAGAGTTGAAGGAACAGGAGAACGACAATGGTGGCAATGACGACTAGCCAGTCGGCGGTGGTGACCCTCCCGACCGACACTCAGATCCTGGTGACCCGCGAGTTCGCGGTCCCGGCGCGCCTGGTGTACCGCGCGTGGACCGAGCCGGATCTCATCGCGCGCTGGTGGCACGCCAATCGGGGCGAGGTCAGCTCCGTCGAGGTCGACCTGCGGGTCGGCGGGAAGTGGCGGTGGGTGATGATCGCCGAGGGGGGATTCGAGGTCGCCTTCCACGGCGAGTACCTCGAGCTCGTCCCGGGCGAGCGCCTGGTCTACACCGAGGTCTTGGAGGCCCCTGGAGCCGGCGACGACAAGCCAGTCACGAACACCGTCACCTTCACCGAGAACGACGGTCGCACGACCATGACCGCGGTGACCGACTGTCCCAGCCCAGAGGTCCGGGACGCGATCATGAGCTCAGGCATGGTCGGGGGAATGCAGGACGCATATGACCTCATCGAGGAGGTGGCCGCCTCCCTGGCCTGAGCGTCCCTTGCACTCGTGGCCTGGCGGCCGGTCGGAGACGGCCGGCCGCCTTCGCTACCATGTCGCTGTGACCGATGTCTTCATCCTGTCCGCCGCCCGGACGCCAATCGGCAAGTTCGGCGGCGGGCTGTCCACCGTGCCGGCCACCGACCTGGGAGCGGTCGCCATCCGAGCGGCGGTCGAGCGCTCGGGCGTCGATCCGGCCCACGTTGACGAGGTTTTCATGGGCCAGGTCATCCAGGCCGGGGCGGGCCAGGCGCCCGCCCGCCAGGCAGCTCGCAAGGCCGGGCTGCCGGACGGGGTCAGTGCCACGACCATCAACAAGGTCTGCGGCTCCGGCCTGAAGGCGGTGATGCTCGGGGCAGCGTCCATCCGGGCCGGCGATGCGAACGTGATCGTGGCCGGGGGGATGGAGAACATGAATCTCGGGCCGTACCTGCTCCCCGGGGCGCGCGCCGGCTATCGGCTCGGCAACCAGGAGCTGGTGGACGCCACCGTCTACGACGGCCTGTGGTGCTCCGCCTGCGACGTGCACATGGGCATCCACGCCGAGCGAGTGGCGGCCAAACACGGCATCAGCCGCGAGGCCCAGGACGGGTTCGCGCTCCGCTCCCACGAGCGGGCGCTGGCCGCCCAGGCGTCCGGTGCCTTCTCAGACGAGATCGTCCCGGTCGAGGTGCCGGGCAAGAAGGGCCCGACCGTGGTGGACACCGATGAGGGCCCCCGGCCAGACACCTCCACGGAGGCCCTGGCCAAACTGAAGCCTGCCTTCCAGACCGATGGCGACGGCACCGTCACCGCCGGCAATTCCCCGGGCATCACCGATGGCGCCGCGGCCCTGGTGCTCGCCTCGTCAGAGGCTGTGGACCGCCAAGACCTTGCGCCGATGGCCCGGATCATCGGCTACGCCCAGGCGGACGTCGCCCCCGAGTGGCTGTTCGAGGCGCCGATCGAAGGTGTCCAGCGCCTGGTCGACCGGGTCGGAATTCCGCTCGCCGACTTCGACCTGATCGAGATCAACGAGGCCTTCGCCGCCCAGGTCCTGGCCGACGGCAACGCGCTGGGGTTCGACTGGGACAAGGTCAACGTCAACGGTGGCGCGGTGGCCCTCGGCCATCCGATCGGTGCCTCGGGCGCCCGCGTGCTGACCACCCTGCTGTACGCCCTGAAGCATCGTGGCGGAAAGCGCGGGCTCGCGACCCTCTGCCTGGGCGGTGGGGGAGCGGTGGCCCTCGCCGTGGAGCTGACCTGACACCAGCCGGATCTGGGCGAAACGGCAGGCCGCCCGTATAATCGGCGCGCCTTTTCGCCGGACGCCCTGTCGGGCACGCATCTGCCCGTCATGCCCGGTGTCCCGTACCGCCAAGGAGAGCATCCGCCTCACATGACCGACCAGCCAACCGTCGCCGAGGCCCCGAACATCTGGGCGGTCGCCCAGCAGCAGTTCGACGAGGCTGCCGAGAAGCTTGACCTCGA
>DATFEC010000265.1:0-3509 GCA_035251655.1 Candidatus Limnocylindria bacterium
AGGATGATCTCAGGGGCGGTCATCGGGATGAAGATCATCAGGTTACTGAGCCCCTTCCCGCGGAAGTGGTAGCGAACGAGGGCCAGACCCATCATGGTGCCGATGCTCGTGGCCACGATCGTTGAGATGGTCGCGATCTCCAGGCTCAGGACCAGCGGACCGGTGATGTCCGGCCGGCGCCAGACCGTCAGGTAGTTCTGGACGGTGAAGCCCTGCCACGTGATGTTCTGCCGGCCAGCCGGGTCGTTGAACGAGAAGATGATCATCACCGCGATCGGCAGGAACAGGAACACGACGACCAGCGCCGTGAAGACGGGGAGTGCGATCGAGGACAGGCGACCGCCCGTCATTCGGTCAGGCGCTCCGCCCCCACCGCCCGGGTGTAGATGGCGACCAGGAGCATGACCCCAATGACGAGCACGAACGAGATGGCGGCCGCTGCCGGGTAGTCGTTGGCGTCGATGAATTTGAACTGGATGATGTTGCCGATCATGATCGAGTCGGGGTTGTTGGCCCCGATGATCTCGGCGTTGATGAAGTCACCGATGGCCGGAATGAACGTCAGCAGCGACCCAGCCACGACGCCCGGCAGGGACAGGACGAAGGTGACGCGCAGGAAGGCCTGCCACCGGCTGGCGAACAGGTCGGTGGCCGCCTCGATCAACCGCCGGTCGATCTTCTCCAGCGCGACGTAGAGGGGCAGGATCATGAAGGGCAGGAAGTTGTAGGTCAGCCCGAAAATGACCGATGCCGGGGTCGCCAAAAAGTGGAACGCCGGATCGAGGATCCCGATGTCCTTCAGGGTCCCAAACACCATCCCGTTGTCGGACAGGACCATCCGCCAGTTCAGGGTCCGAATGACGAAGCTGACGAAGAACGGCAGGACGACGACGAGGAGCAGAAGGTTCTTGAACCGGCCTCCGCGGAAGGCAATGGTGTAGGCCATCGGGTAGCCGATGAGGAGGGTGATCGCGGTGGTCAGCAAGGCGTACACGATCGACCGGACGAACAGGTGCCCGAACTCGGCGATGACCTCGGGGTAGATCGCGAAGTTCCACGTCATCTCGAAGCCCTGGGTCAGGCTGCCCTCCTGGAGCGAGACCAGGAGCATGTAGCCCATCGGGATGGCGAAGAACACGAACAGCCAGGCGAACCCTGGCCCCAGCAGGGCGTATGGGACCCAGCGGCGACGGGCGCCCATCAAGCCTGCTCGAAGCTCAGCCCGACTTCAGCCGATGCCCCGGCCCGCGCCGCGGAGGCCCGCCGTATCGGTCAGGCGCTCTCCACGTACACGTCGAGCCAGAGGTCGTTCCACTGAGCCTCCTCCTCCTCGTCCATCTGCTTGTCGGTGTACGTGTTGGCAATCTGGTCCTCGGTGGGGACGACGCCCGGGGCCAGCGCCTCGAGCCGGTCCGCATCTTCCGTGTCGCCAGCGTCGCGCGCGGCGTCGGCGTCTTGAAGCATCCGTTCCTGGACCCCTTCGACGCCGGTGAAGTAGGCGATGTACTCCGACAGCGTGGTGGCTGCGGTGAGGTCGTACCAGTAGTTGATGAGCTGGTGCGCTTGGTCGATCTTTTCGGTGGAACCCTTGGGGATGCACAGGTTGTCGTTCCAGCGCATCCCGCCGTCCTCAGGGATGACGAATTGGACGTCCGGGTTATCGACCCGGATCTGGCTCACGTCGCCGGACCACGCGACGGAGGCGATCAGGTCGCCGTTGGCCAGGCCGTCGTAGTACTCGTTCCCGTAGTAGCCGCGGAACTGGTTGCGGTCGTTGGCCTCGACCAGTACGTCGCGAGCGGCGGTGACGTCGTCGATGGTCGCGTTCTCGGGAACGATGCCCAGGCTGAGGAGGGTCAGCCCGAACATGTCGCGCATGTCGCTGAACGCTCCCACCCGACCGGCATATTCGGGGTCGAGCAGGTCATCGAAGGTCGACAGCTCGCGGCCGGTCAGGTTCGGGTCGAAGGCGATGCCGGTGATCCCGCCCTGCCACCACACGCTGTGGGTGTTGTCGGGGTCGTACCAGTTGTTGACGGCGTGGGCCGCCGCGTTGGCGGTCCAGTTCGGCAGCTTGCTGTGATCAAGCGGCTCGAGGTAATCGAGGTTCGCCATGCGCTGCACGACCCAGCCGCCCGGGGTGATGAGGTCCCATTGGGTGTAGTTTCCGGCCGACAGGTCCGGCAGCAGGAGCTGGAAGAACTCGGCGTTGTCGCCGATGGCTTCCCGGTAGTCGACGTTGATCCCGGTCTCGGCGATGAACGCGTTGATGGTGGGATACGGCGTCGGGTTCGGGTCGCTTTCCTCGTCCACGTCGATGTACAGCGGCCAGTTGGCCCAGGCGAGCGTCGTCTCGCCCGGCGCGCAGGCGGCGAGCAGCCCGGGAAGTGTTGCCATGGCCCCCAGCGCCAGTCCCCCACGACCGGCTCGCCCCAGGAACGTCCGCCGGTTGATGCGGTCCTGCCGCATGGCACGGTCGATGGCGAGCTCGATCCGCGAGCGCTCGTAGTCAGGCATCGAGGTCTCCTTCCTCCTCCGGGGCGTGGGGGTCGCCGGCGGCGTGCTCGGCCGCACCGGCAATGACGAACGTGTGACGGGGTTGCCAGGTGATGTGGACCTTCTGCCCGTCAGCCATGGCCTCTGCCACGCTGGCAGTCTCCAGGTTCTGGGAGTAGGCGGTCATCCGGTGCCCATCGCGGGTCTCGACGAGGTACTGGGTGCTGACCCCGATGTAGCTCGAGTCGAGAATGGTGGCCTCGACCGCATTGAGGTCGGTCGCTGCGGCGGTCTGTCCATTGTTCATCGGTACGACGCGCAGCTTTTCGGGCCTCACACCGAGGCGAACCTGCTGCTGGCCGTCTTCGCCGGCCGGAGCGCGGATGAGGGTCCCATCCGACAGCCGAATGGAGATCATGCCGCCCTCGTGGCCCGCGACCTCGCCCTCGAGCAGGTTGGATACGCCGAGGAAACCCGCCACGAAGGCGGTCTTCGGGCGCTCGTACAGGCTCTCCGGGTCGCCCAGCTGCTCGATCTTCCCGGCCCGCATGACCGCGATCCGGTTCGACATGGTCATGGCCTCTTCCTGGTCGTGGGTCACGTATATGAACGTGATCCCGACCTCGGACTGGATGCGCTTCAGCTCGATCTGCATCTGCTTGCGGAGCTTCAGATCGAGGGCGCCCAGCGGCTCATCGAGGAGGAGGACCTGGGGGTGGTTGATCAGCGCCCGCGCCAGGGCCACGCGCTGCTGCTGGCCGCCGGACAGCATGGTCGGCTTGCGCTGCTCGAAGCCGGGCAGCTCGACCAGCTCGAGCATCTCCCCGACCCGGGTCTTGATCTCCGAGTCGGGAACCTTCTTGCGACGGAGGCCGAACGCGACGTTCTCGTAGATCGACAGGTGCGGGAAGAGGGCGTAGTTCTGGAAGACGGTGTTGACGTTGCGCTTGAACGGGGGGAGGCCGGTGACGTCCTGGTCGCCGAGGTAGACCGTCCCGCTGGTCGGCTCCTCG
>DATFEC010000314.1:0-5764 GCA_035251655.1 Candidatus Limnocylindria bacterium
GGCCGCCGCAGGGCGGCGGTTCGAGGGCTCGCCGCCGCCGGGGTCGCATGGCTCGCCGGCCAGGGGCTGAAGCGGGTGTTCGATCGTCCTCGTCCTTCGGATGCCGATCCGGAGGGAAGCAACCGTCGGATCGCCCGGCCGAACGGCTCTTCGTGGCCGAGCAGCCATCCCGCCGTGCTGCTCGCGTTCGCGACGGTGACCGCCGACGAGCTCGGCGCGAACGCGGGTGCGCGCCTCGGGTTGGACGCGTTGGCCGGCGCGGTCGGCGCGTCGCGCGCCTACCTCGGCGTGCACTATCCGGCGGACGTCGTGGGAGGACTGATGCTGGGACGGGCCGTCGCCTCCCTGTTCGACGGGCGCCGATAGACTCGCCCCCGTGATCGACGTGCTCGCTTCGATCGGCTGGCCGGTCCTTGACCGGATCCACCTGTTCGGGGACTTCGCGATCAGCCCGCACGGGCTCGGCATCGCGGTCGGGTTCCTCTTCGGCGCGTGGATCCTTCAGCGCGAGGGGCCGAAGCGCGGCGTCACGGTCGACCAGGTCAACACGATGGTCTTCTGGGCGCTGATCGGGACGATCATCGGCGCGCGCCTCTTCTACGTGATCGGCCACTACTCCGAGTTCGACGGCCTGGGCGACATGCTCGCGCTGTGGAACGGGGGACTGACGCTCCTCGGCGGCATCGCGGGCGCGGTGCTGATCAACATCCCGATCATGCGCAAGTTCCACCTCTCGTTCTTCCAGGTGATGGACGGGGCGGTGATCGGTCTCGCGTTCGGGATCGCGTTCGGGCGGATCGGCGACCTGATCATCGGGGACCACTTCGGGAAGCCGACGAGCTGGCTCCTGGCGTTCCGGTACGAGGGCGGCGTGCCGGCGGGGTTCTCGTGCGTCGCGGACGTCTGCCGGACGACGCTGGAGCAAGGCCAGGTCCTCATGATCTCCCACCAGGACGCGACGCTCACCTCGGCGTCGGGCGAGGTGCTCTCGACCGGCGTCGGCGTCCACCAGACCGCGCTCTACGACATGTTCTTCGCGACCGTCCTGTTCCTGATCCTGTACGGGATGTCGAGGCAGCCGCGGCGGCTCGGGATCCTCACGCTCACGTTCGGCGCGATCTACGGTCTGGTCCGCGTCGTCGAGGACTTCCTGCGCGTCGACAAGCAGGTCTTCGGCCTCACGGGAAGCCAGTGGACCGGGCTGACGGTCTCGATCCTGTGCATCGTCGTGCTCGCCGTCTGGGCGGTCCGTCCACTTCGACTTGAACCACCTGCGGCCGAGGCCGTGGAGCCGGATGCCGTTCGAGACGTTGATTGACCGGCGGGGCTCCAGCCCGGCGCTCGAGATCGTCAGTCCGTCGAGCGTCGGTCGACGTGGGCGTTGGCTGGGGGCCTATTCGTACGCGAGTTGCGCGGTGATGGGTCGTCGGGCGAGGAGTCTGGCCGGGGCGAGAGCGATCAGTGCGTACAGCAGCAAGGCGGCCAGGGTGGTCGCGATGTAGGTGAGTGGGGTCAGCTCGATCGGGTTGAGGGTGAGGCCTCGGATGGCATCGTAGAGAGCGATCCCGAGGGGGATGCCGATCGCGCAAGCGAGCAGGCAGGCGGCCAGGTGCGCGATGAGGAACGCGGTAACGGTCTGGCCGGGGGTGGCGCCGAGGGTGCGCTCGATGGCGTGGTTGCGGGCGCTGTCCTGGGCCGAGAACACGGCCGTGATGATCGCGTTGATCACGGCGAGGCCGATGAGGAAGGCGGCGATGGTGAACCCGAGCGTGCTCAGCCGGTCCATGTTCGCCGTGGTGGCCGCGAGCGAGATCGGGTCCGGGTCGTTGAGTGACAGGCCCTGCCGGCCGAAGGACCGGACGCCGGCGCGCAGTGCGAGGCCCGCGATCACCAGGGCGATGCCGATCGTCAACCCGAACGTGTTGGCGATGAACCTGCCGGGACGGCGGGCGGCGCCGCGGAGTCCGAGGCCGATCGGCAGGGGAAGCGGGAGCCCGGCGAGCGCCCGGATCAACCGGCCGGCCCGGTGGGGTCGCCGGGTGTTGCTGCCGAGGGAGTGCACGGTGCTGCGCCGCACGCCGCGCAGCGCGGGCCGCACCGTGGCCAACAGCACGACCGAGATCGCGACGGCAACCACGATCGCCGCCCGTGGCCAGGTGACCGGGGCGGTCTGCGCGCCGTACACGGAAAGCACGCGGGTGAGGCGGGCCAGCGGCGGTGTCAGCAGCGTGCTGGCGGCGAGCCCGATCGCGGCGGCCAGGCAGGCGACGGTGAGGTATTCGACCAGCTGGACCCGGGTGACTTGCCCTGGGGTGACGCCGATGGCTTTGAGCGTGCCGACCTGACGGATCTGGGCGGCCATCCGTCCGGCCACCAGGATCGCGGCGGTCGCGATGGTGAGCCCGACGAGGAAGGCGGCCAACGCGGACAGGCTGCCCGCCAGGTCCTGGATGTCCGTGGCGGCCTCGCGCTTCTGTTCCTGCCAGGTTCCGGAGACTTCTGGGTGAGCGGCGGCGAACGACTGCGCCTGTTCGGGGTCGGCCAGCCGGAGCTCGATCAGGTATCCGATCACGTCGAGGGCCGACGCGAGCCGAGTGAGGGTGGCTGGGCTGATCCACACCGTGGGTGGCTGTTCGGTCGGGTACGGATTCACCGTGACCGTCAGGGCGGTGCCGCGCACCGGTACGTGCTGCCCGGCGATGGTGATGCTGTCGCCCGGTTGGAGACGTGCCGCGGCGGCGAGCCCGTCTTCGAGCACCACCCCCTGCCTGCCGTCCAACCATCGGCCGGCGGTCACGAGCGGCTGGTCGACGGCGGCCGGGTCGGCGTCGCGGACCTGCAGCTTCAGGCGGATCGGGGCGCCGTCGATCTCGCCGTCGACGTGTGCGGTCTGCCACGGGCCGGCGGCGGCGACCACCCCCGGCGCGGAGCCGAGTTCGGCCAGGTCGGCACGCACCCGCTCGCGCTCCGCCGACGAGCCGTCTGCAGGGAACTCCGCGGATGCTGCGACGTGGAAGCCGTTGGTGTCCTGCGACACCCGGTCCCAGGCGCGGTCGCCGGTCTCGGTGAGCGTCAGCGCCACGGTGATCGCCGTGGTGGACAGGATCAGGGCGAACAGCAACAGCAGCGCCTGCCATGGCCGATGGCGCAGGTTCCGCCATGCCAGGCCGACGATCAACCGTCCGGAGTTCACCTACGCCTCCCACCCCGCAAGCTGCTTCAGCACCGCCTGCCGCGACGGCCCGCCGTCGAGGCGCGTGTCGTCGACGATCGTGCCGTCGCGCATGCTCATCAGCCGCTCCGCGGTGGCCCCGACGCGGGGATCATGGGTGACCAGCACCAAGGTCTGCTGGGTGTCGCGCAACTCGGCGAACAGGCGCAGGATCTCGTTGGTTGCGTGGCTGTCAAGGTTGCCGGTCGGTTCGTCGGCCAGCACGAGCAGTGGCTCGTTGATCAGCGCCCGGGCCAGCGCGACCCGCTGCAGCTGCCCTCCGGAGAGCCGGTCGGGTGGGTATCCCGCCCGATCGGCCACACCGAGCCGTTCGAGCAACTGCATGGCGCGGCGCCGCGCTGCCCGTCGGGACGTACCGGTCAGCAGCGCTGGGAGCTCGACGTTCTCGATCGCGGTGAGCTCGTCGACGAGGTGGAACGCCTGGAACACGAACCCGATCGTGCGACGCCGCAACTTGGCCCACGACGCCTCCGACAACCCGTCGACCCGTTGGTCGTCCAACGTCAGCGTGCCGGCGTCGGGTCGCTCCAGCCCCCCCAGCAGGTGCAGCAAGGTGGACTTGCCACACCCGCTGGGCCCCATGATCGACACGGCCTCGCCGTGCTCGACGGTCAGATCGACACCGTCGACGGCACGAACCGGCACACCATCGCCGCCGAAATGGCGGGTCAGGCCCTCGGCTTGCACGACAGCGCTCATCAGGTTCTCCTTGTCCACCGCTGCTCGCAGGCCTCGAGCCAGCGGATGTCGGCTTGCAACCGCAGCGCCGAGCCCTCCAGCAGCAGCACGCCGATGTCCTCGTCCCCGGCAGGGTGGGACTCGATGAGTCGCTGGGCCTCCCGCAGCCGCCGCAACAGCTCACGGCGCTGGGCATCGATCAACGCCACCGGATCGGCCACGCGGGTCCCGGCAGCCGCGACCAGCTTGAGATGGAACTCGACCGGCGCCACCTTCGGCCACGACGAGTCCATCAGCCACGCCGCCACCTCGTCCCGACCCGCCGCGGTCACCTCGTACACCTTCTTGTCCGGTGCCGCGCTCTGCGCGACCTTCGCCCCCCGGACCAACCCGGCCTGCTCCAGGCGCGACAAGGTCACATAGACCTGCCCCGGGTTGAGCACCTCGCCGACCACGCCCATCGCCGACGCCAGACGCTGTCGTAGCTCGTAGCCGTGTGCCGGCTCCTTGGCCAGCAACGCCAACATCGCCTCCCGCACGGCATCTCCAAAGGTAGGCTAACTAACGGTAACATACAACCGACATCTAGACCCGGCGATATACGGCATCACCGACATTGGCCAAGCGTGGTGGGTGGAACTCTTGGAGGTCAGGGTGCCGAGGAAGGACGGCAGTTCCTGAGGGCTTCGTTGCGCAGACCTCGACTGGCCTGGGTTCTAGTGCGCGTGCCCGTGGTGGCCGCCGGAGCTGACCGGCGCGCCCGGCTTGGCCATCAGCGGCAGCTGCTTCCCGACCTTCGAACGCGTCACGCGGGCGAGCTCTCGAGCGGCGGCCCGAAGCGCCGCGCCGGCCGGTCCGTCCGGGTCGTGCACAACGATCGGCTTGCCGCGGTCGCCGCCGTCGCGGAGTTCGGAGATCAGCGGGACCTGTGCGATCAAGGGGACACCGAGCGTCTCGGCGGCCTCCTCGCCGCCGCCGGTTCCGAAGACGAACTCGCGCTCGCCGCAATGCGGGCACACGTACCACGACATGTTCTCGATGACCCCGACGGGACGCAGGTTCGTCCGTTCGGCCATCTTCCCCGCGCGTTCGGCGACCTTGCGCGCCGCCTCCTGCGGTGTCGTGACGACGAGCATCGACGCGCCGGGAAGGAACGAGGCCAGGCTGATCGACACGTCGCCGGTGCCGGGCGGGAGGTCGCAGAGCAGGAAGTCGAGCTCGCCCCAGTACACGTCGCCGAGGAACTGCTCGATCGCCTTGTGGAGCATGGGTCCGCGCCAGATCACCGGCGTCTCCTCGGGGACGAAGAACCCCATCGAGATGACCTTCACGCCGTGCGACTCGAGCGGCAGGATCATGTCGTTGAACCCGACCGGCTTGCCGGTCACCCCCATCATCCGCGGGACGCTGAATCCCCACACGTCGGCGTCCAGCACCCCGACCCGGTGGCCCTCGGCCGCGAGCGCGCACGCGAGGTTCACCGTGACGCTCGACTTGCCGACGCCGCCCTTGCCCGAGGCGACGGCGATCACCGTCGTGTCCGCGCCGGTGAAGAACGTCTTCTGCTGCTGGGGCGCTGCGGCGCCGCCGCGGAGCGTCGCGACGAGGGAGGCGCGCTGCTCCTCGCTCATCGGCGCGAGCGCGACGTCGACGTTCTCGACCCCCTCGATCGGCGCGAGCGCCGCCGTGACGTCGCTCGTGATCCGGTCCTTCAGGGGGCAGCCCTCGATCGTGATGAGGACGTGGACGCGCACGAGCCCGCCCTCGATCTCGATCCCCCGGAGCATGCCGAGGTCCTCGATCGGGCGGCCGATCTCGGGGTCCATGACGCCTCGGAGGGCCTGTCTGACCTGG
>DATFEC010000152.1:0-2666 GCA_035251655.1 Candidatus Limnocylindria bacterium
CTTCGACAAGCTCGAGCACACGCCAGCCGGGGCAGGTGGCGAGATCCAGCTCACCGATGCTATCCGGGGACTCATCGCCGACCAGCCGGTCTACGGGTACGAGTTCACCGGGCAGCGACATGATGCCGGCACCCGCCTGGGCTGGCTGGAGACCAACGTGGCCCTGGCCCTCGAGTCGGACCTGGCCGACGACTTCCGAGCCTACCTGCGCGGCCTCGACCTGCGAGACTAGCGGGCCATGACTTCTGATCCCGGCGTCCGCGTGATTGCCGGACGCTACCGGCTCATCGCGCCCGTGGGGGAGGGCGGGATGGCCACCGTCTGGCGAGCCATGGACGAGCAGCTCGGGCGCGAGGTGGCGGTGAAGATCCTCCGCCCGCAGTTCGGCGCGGACCCCGGATTCGCGACCCGCTTCCGCAACGAAGCCCGCGCCGCCGGCGCGCTGTCGCACCCGAACGTCGTGCAGGTCTACGACTTCGGGACCGATGTCGACTCGGGGGACCAGTACATCGTCATGCAGCTGGTCGAGGGCGAGGACCTGGCCTCGATCCTCCGCGAACGAGGCCCGCTCGAGATCGACGAGGCGGTGCTGATCGGCGCATCGGTGGCCGATGCGCTGGACGCCGCCCACCGCGCGGGGCTCATCCACCGCGACATCAAGCCGGGGAACATCCTCCTGACCCAGGGCGGCCGGACGCTGGTCACCGACTTCGGCATCTCGCGCGCGGTCGCGGAGGCCTCGATGACGGTGACCGGCACCACCATCGGCTCGGTGCACTACTTCAGTCCGGAACAGGCTGCCGGCGAGGAGGTCGGTCCGGCCTCGGACATCTATGCCCTGGGCATCGTCATCTACGAGATGCTCAGCGGACGCCGCCCGTTCGAGGGGGAGTCGGCGGCCGGGGTCGCCCTCAAGCGGCTGAACGAGCCGCCGCCGCCCCTGTCGACCGGGGTGCGCCCCATCCCGGCCCCGCTCGAGGCGGTCGTCATGCGGTCCCTCGCCCGCGATCCCGCCCAGCGGTACCCTGACGCCGCTGCCTTCTCTCACGCGATCCGGAACTGGCGGAGCGAGGAGGAGACGGCGGCGATGGTCGCCCCGGTCGTGGCCGCCGCTGCGGTGGTGCCACCACCACTTCCGCCAGATCCCGTTCCGGAGACCGCAGCTCCGCCGCCGTACATCCCGCCTGGGCCGCCGCCGAAGAAGCAGCGCCCGTGGTGGGTCTGGGCACTCGCGATCCTGGCCGTGATCCTGCTCGGGGCCATGGGCTTCCTGGCCGCCCAGCTACTGGGCGACGGGAACGTCGAGCCGAGCCCCAGCGCCGAGACCTTCGCCCTGCCCGACTGGGAAGGCGAGCCAATCACCCAGGTACGCATCGAGGCCGACGACCTGGGCCTCGACCTGCGCGAGCGCCAGGAGAACGACGAAGACGTCCCGGAGGACTCGGTGATCCGCACCCAGCCTCCGGCCGGGGCCCAGGTCAGCGAGGGCGACGAGATCGTTGTTTTCGTCAGCAGCGGCGGCGAGACGGTGGAGGTTCCGCGCCTCGTCGGCCAGACCCGGGACGAGGCCAACGCCACCCTGGTCCAGGCCAACCTTGTCCTCGGCTCGGTCAACCAGGAGTTCTCAGATCAGCCGGAGGGCACGGTCATCCGTTCGAGCCCGGCAGAGGGGACCACGGTCGAGGTCGGCGACCAGGTGGACATCGTCCTGTCCCGCGGTCCGGAGCCAACGCCCACTCCGCAGCCCACGCCCCCGCCCACGCCGCCACCGACCCCCACCCCGCCGCCGCCGTCGCAATCGCCATAGCCGAGCGGGCACTCCCGCGGTGCTAGGATGGCCGCCGCTTACCCCTCCCACACCTCCGAGGTCAGGTGCCCATGTCCGCCGTTCCCGTCGACGAATCCACCTTCGAAACCGAGGTCCTCAACAGCGAGAAACCGGTGCTGGTGGACTTCTGGGCACCGTGGTGCGGGCCCTGCCGCCTGGTGTCCCCGGTGGTCGAGTCGATCGGCGACTCTCACGCGGAGAAGATCGCCGTGGCGAAGCTGAACACCGATGAGAACCAGGACCTCGCCATGCGCTACAGCATCTTCAGCATCCCCACCCTGATCCTGTTCAAGGACGGCCGTGAGGCGGCTCGCCTCGTCGGCTACATGCCGCAGCAGGTCATCGAGGAGCGCCTGAGGACCTGGCTCTAGGCCACCCAGCCGATGGCAGGACGGCCTCCACCCCGTCAGATCGTCATCCGGCCGGAGCGCCGGACCGGTTCGGAGCGCCGCAAGGCCGAACCCGAGGCCGAGGCACCGTCCGACCGTCGCCAGGCCGACCGGCGGACGATGTGCTGGGAGGTGGAGAACTGCGACCTCGCCATTCGGTACCGCTGTCCGGCCTTCATCCTTCGCCGTCCCTGCTGGGAGCTGTGGGCCGTCGAGGGGCTGGGACCAGCGCGAGCCTGCTGCCACAACGAGATCGACTGCGAGCCGGGGCGCTGCGCGATCGCCGAGAAGCGCTTCGCCAGCACCGCCACCGCCACCGCCGAGCCGCTTGCGGTCCACGTCGGACGCCGCGGGGCTCCGCTTGGCTTCAGCCGACCGCGTCGACACAGCTGCCCCAACTTCTACGTGACCCACGGCTCCGGCGACCGTATCCCGGTCGACGCCCCGCA
>DATFEC010000263.1:0-10200 GCA_035251655.1 Candidatus Limnocylindria bacterium
CGAGCTGTATGCGGAGGCGCTGGCGTCGCTCGGCTATCCCATCCGGCCGCGACCGGGGATGGACGAGACCGGGGGCTGAGCCACGACCGGCAAGGTCGTCCCCCTGGCGGACGCCGTCGCCGCCCACGTCCATGACGGTGACCTGGTCGCGATCGAGGGGTTCACTCACCTCATCTCGTTCGCGGCTGGCCACGAGATCATCCGGCAGGGCCGCCGCGATCTCACCCTGGCTAGGCTTACGCCGGACCTGGTCTATGACCAGATGGTCGCCGCCGGCTGCGCCCGGAAGCTCGTCTTCAGCTGGCTCGGCAACCCGGGCGTGGGCTCGCTCCATGCCATCCGCCGCGCCATCGAGAGCGGTCGCCTCGAGATCGAGGAGTACAGCCACTTCGGCATGGTGGGCCGATACGTGGCGGGGGCGGCGCACCTCCCCTTCTATCCGCTCCGCTCGTACGCCGGCTCCGACCTGCCGGCCGCCAACCCGCTCATCCGCTCGGTCGCCTCGCCCTACACACCAGGCGACGAGGTGGCCGTCGTCCCGCCCCTCAACCCCGACGTGACGATCATCCACGCCCAACGCGCCGACGCCGAGGGCAACGTCCAGGTCTGGGGCCTGGTCGGGGTCCAGCGCGAGGCGGCTCTCGCCGCCGAGCGCGTCATCGTCGTCGTGGAGGAGCTGGTGCATGGCGACGTGATCCGTTCCGACCCGGATCGGACTCTGCTCCCCGGGGTGGCGGTCACGGCCGTCTGCGTCGAGCCGTACGGGGCGCACCCATCGTTCGCCCAGGGCTACTACGACCGGGACAACGCGTTCTACCGCGACTGGGACCCGATCAGCCGCGATCCGACGCGGCTGGACGCGTGGCTGGACGAATGGGTCCGTCGCGTCCCCGACCGGGCCTCCTACCTGGCCAGGCTGGACCACGAAGCCCTCGATCGCCTCAGGCCGGGCCCCCGGCCGTCTGGATCGGTCGACTACGGCGAATACCGATGAACACTCGTTACCGATGAACACTCGTTACCGATGACCACGCCCGACGAGGTGATGATCCAGGCCGCGGCGGCCGAGCTGGTGGGGGTGAACACCGTCTTCGTCGGGATCGGCCTGCCGAATGCGGCCGCCAACCTCGCCCGCCAGACCGTGGCGCCTGATCTCGAGCTCATCTACGAGTCGGGCGTCATCGGCTCGCGGCCGACCCGGCTGCCGGACAGCATCGGTGACCCGGCCCTCGTCAGCGGCGCCACCGCCACGATGTCCATGCACGACCTGTTCGCCTACTTCCTCCAGGGCGGACGGATCGAGGTCGGGATGCTCGGTGCGGCCCAGATCGACCGGTGGGGCAACCTGAACACCACGGTCATCGGTCCGTACGAGCACCCATCGGTGAGGCTGCCGGGGTCCGGGGGTGCCTGCGAGATCGCGCTGAATGCGGCGCGGGTCGTCGTCGTCATGAACCAGTCCCCGAAGACCTTCGTCGAGCGCGTCGACTTCGTGACCTCACCCGGCCACCGAGGCCCGGACGGCACCCCACGACCGGCCTGGGCCAGCGTCGGACCGACATCGGTCATCACCCAGCTGGGCGTCTACCGATTCGGAACCGATGGCGAGATGGAGCTTTCTGCCCTCCACGAAGGCGTCGTCGAGACGGACGTCGATGCCGCCTCCAGCTGGGCAATCCGCCGCGTGAGGCCGCCTAGTTCAGGAGGTCGCTGACGGAGGTCAGCAGGAGGCCCCGATCGCGGAGGGCCGGGACCATGATCTCGAGCGCGTCGAGCGTCTCGTACCCCCCCAGGTGCATGAGGATGATCGAGCCGCTGCGAGCCGAGGTGATGACGCTGACCGCGATCTGCTCGGCCGTGGGGCCGCCCTGAGCGATGGGGCGCCAGTCGAGGGTGTCCTGTGACCACATGATCGTCCTCGTGTAGCCCAGCCCGGCGGCTGTGGCCAGGACCGACTCGGTGTAGTGCCCGTACGGCGGCCGCCAGTACGGGACCGGGTCCTGACCCGTGCCCGCCTGGAGGATGACCGCCGCATCGGTCAGCTCGGCGGTAACGAACGCCTGGTTCGGTGGTCCGCCGGTCTGGCAGGGAGCGGTGGTTGGCGATCCCAGTCCGCCGTCGCGAAGGCTGCAATGGTGCATGGTGTGGTTGCCCACCTCGAACAGCTCCGGGTGCTCGCGGACGACGGCCATGACCTGCTGGCCGGTCGCCGTCAGGCTCATCGCCCCCGTCGGGAAGAGGGTGGTGCACACCTGGTTCGCGACGAGGAAGGCCATGATGTCGAGGGCTGGGTCCAGCCGGCCGCCCATGTCGAGGGTGATGGCCATCGCCTGCCCCGCGTTCGGCGCCACGGTGATGATCTCCCGCTGACCACTCGGAACCCGGTGGCCGGCCGTGCAGCCGGTTGCCGTGGGCGTTGGTGACGGTCGAACGGTCGGCGCGGGGGTCGCGGTGGGGACGGCCGCGGGCGATGGGCTCGGGCCTGGCGAAGGACAGGGGGTGGGGACCGGGGAGGCGCTCGACGCCTGGCTCGGCGGGAGGCTGGGTGACTCGCTCGTCGACCGGCTCGGTGGCGCGGACGGGCTTGCGCAAACCGACGGTGACGCGCTCGGGATTGGCGACGCGGATGCGTCGCACGCGACCATGGAGAGGGCAACGATGAGAAGTAGGGCGGCCGCACGGCGCCAGCCGGGCGGCATCGGTCTAGTTGGCGTGGTACTCGAACCGACCCATCGGGGCCAGGGACGCATTCCCGAGCAGCTGCGCCTCGCGTTGGAGCAAGGCCAGCTCGGCGCGGAGGCGGGCCGCGGCGTCGGGTGCCTCCAGCAGACGCTGCTTGCGCGATAGCTCGACCTGCAGCACGCCGGCAACCGCGTAGCTCGCGGCCAACGGATCGGTCGGCAAATGAATCGGCTTGATCAACCGATCCATCCGTGTGACCCGCTTGACGTCACCGGCCGAGGATTCGTGGATCAGGTCGGGATCGATGTCGAGCTCGGCGTCGGCGAGAAGATCCTCCATGTCGGCCGCGTCCCGCTCGGCCAGGAACTCGCGGATGGTCGAGAGGTAACCATCGAGCGCGACCTGGACGTCGGGGATGAGGGACTCCGCGTCCTCGCCCCGCCGCTCGTCCAGGGGTGTCACGTCCGCCACCGCGTAGGTGCCGCTGTGATCGACCTTGCGGATCCGGGCCCGCCCCACGCCCACGGTCAGCAAGGCGTAGCGGCCGTCCGCGAACTTGTCGGCGCGGCGGATCTCGCAGATCGTCCCGATCCGCCGAACGGTGAGCTGACCAGCGCCCGGCTTGCTCGCGACCTCCCGCCCGGCCGAGATCATGGTCACCACGAACCGGCCGCCGTACTCGTTGCCGTCCGCGATCAGGTCAGCGGTCATCTGCCGGTACTTGCGCTCGAAGACGTGGAGCGGCAACGGCAGGTGCGGAAAGGCCACGACGTGGAGCGGGAAAAGGGGCAGGCGCATGGGACGCCATCGTACTCCGAAGGCTGAAAACCGCCTATGGGCCGGTCCAGGTCTCGGTCAGTCCTGGTCGACGAACTCCATGTCGATCTGGGCCCGCTGGAGCTTGCCGGAGTAGTCGATGTAGACGCTCTTCCACTCGGTGTAGAAATCGAGCGCGGTCTGCCCCACCTCGCGGTGGCCGTTACCGGTGGCCTTCGTGCCACCGAACGGAAGGTGCGCCTCCGCCCCGATCGTGCCGTGATTGACGTACCCCAAGCCGGAGTCGAAGTCTCGGATCGAGCGGAACGCGAGGTTCACGTCGTTGGTGAAAAGGGAGGTCGACAACCCGTACTGGACGCTGTTCACGACCCGCACCGCCTCGTCCCAGGTGTCGACCGGGATGACCGCGGTCACCGGCCCGAAGATCTCCTCCTGCGCGATCCGCGCGTCGCCCTTCACGTCGGCGAACACCGTGGGTTCGAAGAACGAGCCCTTCGCCAGCTCCCCGTCGAGTGCCGGGCTGCCTCCCACCACCAGGTCGGCTTCGGACTGGCCGATCTCGACATATCCACCGATGCGCTCGATGGCCTTGTCGTTGATCACCGGTCCGACATCGGTCGTCTCCAGCAGTCCGTCCCCAAGGACCAGCGCCGCGGCGCGCTTGTGCAACTTCTGGACGAAGTCGTCGTGAATGGACCGATGGACGACGATCCGGCTGGCCGCGGTGCAGCGCTGCCCGGAGGTTCCGAAGGCCGACCAGATGACCGAGTCAAGGGCCAGGTCGAGGTCGGCGTCGGACCAGATCACGATCGGATTCTTCCCGCCCAGCTCGAGGCTGACTCGCTTCAGGGTCTTGGCCGCCCGAGACGAGATGTCGATCCCGGTCTCGGTGTGGCCGGTGAACGAGATGAGCTTGACGTCGGGGTGCTCGACCAGCGGATGCCCGACCTCGGTGCCCGACCCGGTGACGACGTTGACGACGCCGTCGGGAATCCCGCCTTCCAGCAGGAGCTCGGTGAATCGGATCATGCAGGCGGGCGTGTCGGAGGCCGGCTTCATGACCGCGGTGTTGCCGCTGATCAGGGCCGGGAAGAGCTTCCAGGCGGGGATGGCGATCGGGAAGTTCCAGGGGGCGATAATGGCGGCCACCCCGATCGGCTTGCGGATGGCCATCGCGAACTTGTCGGGCATCTCCGACGGCACGGTGTAGCCGAACAGGCGTCGGCCCTCCCCACCCATGTAGTACGCGACATCGATCGCCTCCTGGACATCGCCGCGAGCCTCGGGGAGGACCTTGCCCATCTCACGGGTCAGGAGCCGGGACAGCTCCTCCTTGTGCTCGGTCAGGATCCGCGCGACCTTGAAAAGGATCTCGCCCCGCTTGGGGGCGGGCATCATCGACCAGACCGGGTAGGCCGCCTTGGCCGCCGCAACCGCGGCCTTGACGTCCTCCGCTCCACTGGCCGGGAGCTCGCCGATGACGTCGTCCCGGTTCGCCGGGCTCGTCGACATGAACGTCTTGCCGGAGCTCGCAGGGACCCACTCCCCGCCAATCAGGTTGCTGTACGTCTTGGTCAGCGTTGCAGTCACGGGCACTCCGCCTCCGTGGCATATCGGGGGTCCATTGTAGGATCAGGCGCGGTCATGACCACCATCCAGGCAACTCCACCTGCCGAAGCCCTGATCAAGGCGCGCGCCGCAGCAGCCGAGCACCGCTGGCAAGAAGCCCTCGAGCTCTTCAGCGCAGCTGACGTGGGGAGCCTGCTGACGCCAGGGGACCTCGATCAGCTCGGCGATTCGGCCTGGTGGACCGGGGACATGATCTCCGCCATCGCCGCCCAAGAACGAGCGTACGCGGGTCACATCGCGGCCGGCGAACCTGCGCGCGCCGCTCGGACGGCCCTGCAGCTGGCGTCCGAGTACAGCCATCGGCTCGAGCCTTCCGTCTCTTCTGGCTGGGTGAGCCGCGCGCAACGCCTGCTGGAGGGGACTCCGGAGGCGCATGCCCACGGCCTTCTTGAGCGTGCGCGGCGTAACGCCGCCTTGAACCGTGGCGATCTCGAGGAGGCATTGGAGCACGCCAACCGCGTCTTTGAGATCGGGACTCGACTGGCCGACCGCGACCTGATCGGGCTTGGGATGGAGGACATGGGCTCGGTCCTCGTCCAGCTGGGTCGGGTCGAGGAAGGGATGGCATTGCTCGAGGAAGCCATGGTGGCGGCCATCGGTGACGAGCTTTCGCCCCGCGCTGCCGCCATCGTCTACTGCAACGCGACCATTGCCTGCGAAGACGTGGCGGACTACCGCCGTGCGGCGGACTTCTCCGAGGCCGCCAAGCGCTGGTGTGAGCGCCAGCAGATCGCCGGCTTCCCGGGCATGTGCCGGGTGCGGCGGGCGGAGATCACGAGGATGAGCGGCGCTTGGCAGGAGGCTGAGTCCGAGGCGCGGCTGGCGTGCGACGAGCTCCGCGACTTTGCCGTGGGGTACGCCGGCGAAGGGTTCTACCAGATCGGCGAGGTCCGCCTCCGGCTTGGCGATTACAGCGCCGCGGAGCAGGCGTTCGCCGAGGCGCACGAGCACGGCCGTGATCCGGAGCCCGGACTGGCCATGCTGCGTTTGGCACAGGGCCGAACCGATGCCGCGCGCAGCCTCCTGCGCGAGGCGCTCGACGAGCCCGCGGTGACCCCACTCGAGCGCGCGCGCCTCCTGCCCGCGCTGGTCAGGGCAGCCGCCGCCGCTGGCGACCTGGACCAGGTCCGCGAGGCGGCGGACGAGATGATCGGCCTGGCCGAGCGGTACGGAACCCACGCCCTTCGTGCCGCGGCAGCCGATTCAGCGGGCCAGGCCGCACTGGCGGAGGGCGACGTCCAGGCGGCGGTCGAATCATTCCGGCAGGCGCGGCGGATCTGGCAGGAGCTCCAGGCCCCGTACGAGGCCGCCCAGGCCCGATCCTGGCTGGGACGTGCGCTCATGATGGGCGGACGGAACGACGCGGCGGCCCTCGAGCTCCGCTCGGCCATCGCCGCCTTCGAACGTCTCGGAGCCGAGCCAGACCTCAAGGCGGCGCACGCCGAGCTGGAAACCATCGAGGGTGCATCGGTAGCCGATCAGCCGCCCAACAAGGCTCAGCGCGTGTTCATGTTTACCGATGTCGTCCGCTCGACTGATCTCATCGAGGCCATCGGCGACGATGCGTGGAGCGCGCTCCTGCGTTGGCACGACGACACGATCCGGCACCTCGTCATCGAGCACCGCGGGGAGATCCTCGACCACGCGGGGGACGGTTTCTTCATCGCATTCGTCGATGCCGACCAGGCGATCGATACCGCGACGGCTATCCGTCGCACCATGCGCGACCATCGCCGCGATCACGGGTTCGCGCCCGCCATCCGGATCGGCCTCCATTGGGCCGAGGCGAGGAAGAGCGGAGCCAGCTACTCGGGCCGCGGAGTGCACGCGGCCGCGCGGATCGCGTCGCTCGCCGACGCCGACGAGATCCTCATCAGCCAGGACGCGCTTGCGGCAGCAAGCCGACCAGTGAGCCACGGACCGCTCCGAACTGAGAAGCTCAGGGGAATCCGCGACCCGGTCACGGTCGCGACAGTCGCGTAACCGCCGTGGGGCGACCCCGACGCGGGTCGCGATTGGATCGAATCTTTAAGTGGTTCCGGTGCCGGTCATGCCTCGCACGTCGAGGAGGCGGTCGAGGTCCGCGAGGCTGAGGGTGCCCTTGTCGACGTGGCCGCGCTCGATGACCACGTCCCGAATGGACTTGCGCTCGGCGAGGGCCTGATTGGCGATGCTCGCCACCTCCTCGTAGCCGAGGACCGGGTTCAGGGCCGTCGCCACCGAGGGCGAGCCCTCGGCGTACTCACGGGCACGAGCCTCGTCCGCGGTGATACCGCGGACGCATCGGTCTGCAAACAGGCGTGACGACGAGGCGAGCAGCCGGATGGACTCGAGCACGTTGCGCGCCAGCATGGGCAGCATGATGTTCAGCTCGAAGTTGCCGGCCGCCCCACCGAAGGCCACCGCCGCGTCGTTGCCGATGACCTGGGCGCAGACCATGGACAGCGCTTCGGCCACGACCGGGTTCACCTTGCCGGGCATGATGCTGCTCCCCGGCTGGAGGTCAGGAACGTGGATCTCGGCCAGGCCGGCGCGCGGGCCCGAGCCCATCCACCGGATGTCGGTCGCGATCTTGTACAGACCGATGGCCACCGTTCGCAGCTGCCCGCTCAGCTCGACCAGCCCGTCCTGGGCGCCCTGTGCCTCGAAATGATTGCGGGCTTCGGTCAACGGCAGCCCGGTGGACGCGCGCAGCTCCTCGACGACCGCCGCCGCGAACCCGGCCGGGGCATTGATCCCGGTCCCGACCGCTGTGCCGCCCAGGGCCAGCTCCCCGACCCGCGGCAGGGTGGCCTCCAGCCGCTCGATCCCGTAGCGGACCTGCGCCGCGTAGCCACCGAACTCCTGGCCCAGGGTCACCGGGGTGGCGTCCATCAGGTGCGTCCGCCCCGACTGCACGACGTTGCCGAACTCGTCAGCCTTCGCCTCCAACGCCTCCGCTAACTCGGACAGGGCCGGGATGAGGTCGTTGACCACACCGTCGGTCGCCGCCAGGTGGATGGCCGACGGGATGACGTCGTTCGACGACTGGGACGCATTGACCTGGTCGTTGGGATGGACCGCCTTGCCGAACTGCTCGCCCGCGAGGGTGGCGATGACCTCGTTGGCGTTCATGTTCGACGAGGTGCCCGAGCCGGTCTGGAACACGTCGATCGGAAACTGATCGTCCCAGCCCCCGGCCGCGACCTCATCGGCGGCTGCCCGGATGGCGGCTGCCGCATCGGTCTCCAGCACCCCGAGCTGGGTATTGACCGATGCCGCCGCGGCCTTGATCCGGCCGAGGGCATGGATGACCGCCGGGTCCATCCGCTGGCCACTGATCGGGAAGTTCTCGACCGCCCGCTGGGTGGTGGCACCCCACTTCGCGCTGGCCGGGACCGCCACCTCGCCCATCGAATCGTGCTCCAGCCGGGTTGCCTCCTCCGTCATCGGTTCACGTTGGTAGACGCGACGAAGCGGATGCTCGGCGGGATGAGATAGGGGTTGGCGCCGGCGTTCAGGTCGGCGACGACCTCCTTGGCCTTGCCCACCAGCTCGCTGACCACGATTCCGCCGTGGACCGGCTCGTACGGCTCAAGGTGGGCGATCCCCTCACTCAGCTTGTTCCTCGCCCCACGTCGGTTCCGCCGGGCGAGGTGCAGGAAACCTGCGGCGAGCTTGATGAGGCCCTGGTAGAAGTCGCGCTCGTCGTCGGGCGCGGCACGCCACAGGGTTTCCCATTTCTCGTGGGCGTGCCAGTAGCGAGCCCCGTTGAACAGGGCCACGCCCTCGCGGAACAGGCGGTCCGCCTCGCTGGGGTCGAGCGGATCGGTGCGTCCGCGGGCTGGATTGGCCTGGGGCTGGTCTGCTGCGGCCGCGCTCGGGTCAGCCATCACCCCGATCGTACAGCGGGGACCTCTCCGTGGATCACTCGCGAGCGGCGGCGAGGCGCATCTCGCGCAGGACCTGCTCGATCGCGGTTCGGTACCGAATGCCGGACGAGTGGCGGGCCAGCCACCGGAGGTAGTCCGGGTCGCGGCGGGCCAGGTCGCGGAGCTTCCAACCCTCGTATCGGCCGAAGTCGAGAGCGGATCCCGGACCGATCTGCCCGTTGGCGTCGCCTGCCGACCCGGGCGGCTCATCCGGGTGCAAGCGGGAGCGCAGGTCGGCCGTCGGCGAGGGTGCGGACGGCGCGGCCTGTGCGGGGCCGGCGGGATGGAACTTGCGACCAACATCGTACCGACGCCGAAGTGCGGGGGTCCTCAGCAGAGCGTAGGCGCGGTTGATGTCGGCCATGCGGGCCGGGCTCGGGGACTCTCCGTCGGGGTGATAGCGACGCGACAGCGCGCGGTAGGCGGCATCGAGCACGATCTCCTCGGCGAGGGGATCGATCTGCAGGATGGTGTAGGCGTCGAAATCTGGCTCCATCCCCTGACCCGTGGGGGTTCCATCAGCGAACCCAACCTTGCAGGATTGCAAGGTTGCTGTCAGCCGGGCCGATCGGGTGGGGCAGCCTCAGTACTTGTTGCGCTTCGCGGCCAGGGCCTCCTCGGGGTTCACGTCCGGGAGCATGCGCGCGATCTGGTACCGGTAGCGAACGCCCGAGGAGTGGCGGTAGAGCCAGCGCAGGTAGTCGGGGTCGTGACGCAGGAGGTCCTTCAGGGTCCACCCCTGGTAGCGACCGAAATCGACGGT
Organism: Candidatus Limnocylindria bacterium; assembly: GCA_035251655.1. Classification (GTDB taxonomy): domain Bacteria; phylum Chloroflexota; class Limnocylindria; order QHBO01; family QHBO01; genus DASTEQ01. The sequence continues at coordinate 9,763 of DATFEC010000263.1, forward strand.
CATGTACACCGGGTTGTCGGCCGCCGTCGGTCCGCCGGGGCCGTTGCTCGGCGGGGGGACACGCCCGCCAAAGGCCTGGGCAGCCATGCTCGGCGACTCGCCAATCCCGCCTGGGCCCATCGGTCTGCGGTGATGGAGGCGGTCATACCGCTTGCGCCGCTCGGACGTCCGGATCAGCTCGTAGGCGCGGTTGATCTCCGCCATCCGGTTCGAGTCTGGCTTCTCGCCATCCGGGTGGAACCGGCGGGCCATGGCTCGGAACGCCGCCTCAAGGATGAAATCCTCGGCGCGCGGATCGACCTGGAGGATGCGGTAGGCGTCGAGATCGTCGTCGGTCACGGGGGATGGATCGTAGTCCTATCGGCGATCGGCTGCCACCTCACCGGACTGCACAAATATCTCCCCCTGCCCATTCGCGAAGATCGGTTCGTAGCCCGC
>DATFEC010000072.1:0-8268 GCA_035251655.1 Candidatus Limnocylindria bacterium
GTCTCCTCGTCCAGGTGGGCCCAGAACGGCTGCATGTTCGCCGCGACGCCGAGCTCGGCAAATCGGGGAATGTCCTCCGGGTCGATGAGCTCGATGTGGGCGATCGAATGCCGGGCGTCCCGCGGCCCGTTGGCCGCCCGCGCTGCCGCGACAGCGTCCAAAGCCTGCCGCACGGCCGCGTCCCCGATCGCGTGGAAGTGGCAGTCGAACCGTAGGCGTTCGAGCTCGGCGACCGCAGCATTCAGCTCGTCCTGCGCGTACTCGGGCCGTGATCGATTGGTCCCCGGTCGGCCGTCCTCGAGATACGGCTCGAGCACGTAAGCGGTCTGACTCTCGAACACTCCGTCGAGAAAGAACTTCACGACGTCAGACCGCAGGCCAACGCTTCTCGACGACTCGCGATCCGCGAGCAGCCGCGGCAACGGATAGGCCTCGGGATCCCGGCCCCATGGCTGCCACTGCTGAGCGGCCACCACCCTGGCCGTAAGGCGGCCGTCCGCCATGACCTCCTGGTAAGCAGGGAGCCACTCCGGATTGACCCCGGGGTCGTGCCAGCCGGTGATCCCCCACGCGTGGAGCTGCCGCTGGCTGTCGAGCAGCGCCTCGACCAGGGTTGCGTGCGACGGCTTGGGAACAAACCGATCGACGACAGCCGTCGCGTCCTCGACCAGCATCCCGGTCGGCATGCCGTCTGGATCCCGTTCGAACCGGCCATGTTCGGGGTCGGCGGTTCCCGGACCGATGCCGGCCAGCTGGAGGGCCCGAGTATTGGCCCAGGCGGAGTGGCCGTCATACGCGGTGAGGTACACCGGGCGATCCGGCACCACCCGGTCCAGGGCAGACCGATGCGGCATCGGGCCGCTGAACGTTCCGTAGTGCCACCCGTCGCCGACGATCCACTCCAGGTCTGGATGAGCATCCGCCCACGCCCTGACCGCCTGCAGGTATGCCGCTTCGTCCGGCAGATCGTGGAGGTTGCATCCGGTGTGCATCAGCCCCCCGTACACCGCGTGGTTGTGCGCGTCCTGGAACCCGGGGAGCACCGTCTCTCCGTTGAGCCGGACGACCCGGGTGGACGGACCGATGAGCCCCTCGACTTCCGCCAGCGTCCCGACCGCGCTAATGCGCCCGTCGGTCACGGCCACCGCATCAGCTGGAGCTGAGCGGGGCGCGATGGGCTCCACCCGCCCACCGGCCAGGACCAGGTCGGCCGATCGACCCACCTAGTCTTCGCCGACGGTCGTGATCCGTCGGCGAGTGGAGACCTCGACCTGCGACTCTCGGCCCTCGTGAGCCGGGAACTCGACGAGGGCGATCAGCCGGCTGGCCATGAATCGTCCGGTTCGGACGGGCGTGCCCGAGCGAGTCACCTCGCTGACCTCGACCACGCCCCGGCTGGTGGCCACCTCCAGCCGTCGGCCGGCCCGTGTCGCCTCGATGACGAAGGTCTGGGTGCCCTGTCCGGTGTCGACCACGGCCTCGACCCGATCGCCCTTCATCGCCGCAGAGTAGCAGCCCTACCGAGCCGAGAGGCGCGCGCGACCGAGGCGCCGGGGGACACCCGCTCGGGTCACCGCTTAGCATGTCCGCCGTGCCGGAGACCGAGCCCGAACCACCACGCCTGCCAGCCTCGTTGGCCGATCGCTACCAGCTCGACCGGCAGCTGGCGATGGGGGGCAGTGCCGAGGTTTGGCAGGGGACTGACCAGGTCCTCCAAAGATCGGTGGCAGTCAAGGTCCTGCACCGCCACCTGCTCGCCGACGAGACGACCCGCGCGCGCCTGACGCAGGAGGCCCAGGCGGCTGCCAGCCTCTCGCATCCGGGGATCGTCGCGATCTATGACGTTGCCGTCGATGCCGACGCGGCGGCCATCATCTTCGAGCTCGTCGACGGCGAGTCGCTCGCCGAGCGGCTGAGGCGCGAACGGATCCTCCCGCCGCGCGCAGCCGCCCGGATCGGCGCCGAAATCGCCGAAGCCCTGGAACATGCCCATGAGCGTGGGGTTATCCACCGGGACGTCAAGGCAGCGAACGTCCTGCTCGGACCGGACGGCGAGGCGCGGCTCGTCGACTTCGGGATCGCCCGTCTTCTTGCCGATGAGGCGACGCATCTGACGGCGCCGGGCACGGTCACCGGCACCCTGCGCTACATGGCGCCGGAGCAGCTGCGGGGCGAGGAGGTGGGTCCAGCGGCGGACGTGTATGCCACCGGGGTCCTGCTGACGGAGATGCTCACCGGGGATCCGCCATATGCGGTGAATACGGCGGTTGAGCTCGTCGAAGCCCAGCAGACTCCACCCCTGGCGATCGGCGACGCTCCGCCCGCGCTGGGCGAGATCGTTCGCCACGCGCTCGACCCCGACCCGGAGCGCCGCCCGGCCTCGGCCGGCCTCCTGGCCTCCGACTTGCGAGGCTGGCTGGAAACCGATGCCGATCCGGCAGCAGCCGGCGGTTCGGACGACATGACCGAAACGGCGCTCGCCATTCCCGCGGTCGCCGCAACCGCGGCGATGCACGCGCACCCTGCCGAACCGACCCCGGCAGTTGCGCCTTCTCCCGCTTCGCTTGCCGCCGCGCCGCCGTCACCGCCTCCGCGACGTCGGCGACCGGGCGTCGCGGCAGCCATCGGGCTCGCCATCCTGATCGCCGTCGCTCTCTTTGCCGTGGCGCAACCGCCATCGGGTTTGGCGGACCTCGGCTCCGAGCCGCCATCGGTGCCCCCATCGGTCACGCCAACCCCATCAGTCACGCCGACGGCCACCCCGCCCCCTACACCGGTGCCCACGCCCCCAGGCCTGGACGCCGCCCTCGAGCGGTTCGGGCAGATCGTGGCCGCCGGCGAACAGGATGGGACGATCGACGGCGACGCCGCGGAGGAGCTCCTCGAACGGGCAGACACCTTTGCCGACGACGATATGAACGGGGGCGACATCAACCGGGCCGCCCGGGAGCTCAACCGCTCGATCAACGAGCTGGAGGCCGACGGCCAGATTGCCTCCGCCGAGGTCGCCGACGCGCTGCGCCAGGCCGCTGCCGAGATCGAGGCCGCCGCCGAGCGGGAGCTGCGCTCCGACTGAACCAACGCGAAATCGTCGCGGATTCGCAACGCGGCTTCGAGTCGCCCCTCACGCCACCGCAAGCCGGTTTGCTGCACGGTTGGGCCATGGCAGAGCTCACAAGCGACAAGCGCGAAGCGCTCCGATCGAACCAGTTCGCCTACGTGGATCGTGATGGCGAGGAACACCTCCCGATACATGACGAATCGCACGTGCGGAACGCGATCGCCCGCTTCAATCAGACGCATTTCCAGAGCAAGACCGCCAAGAACCGTGCGCGACGGAAGATCCTTCGGGCGGCGAAACGGTTCGGGATCGAGGTCGACGAGGCCGCCAACGTCCGAAAGGCGAGCTAGCCGGCCGTCAGACCGACTCCATCGGTACCGCGCGGGTCGTGTGGTAAGGTGGGGGCTCCCCCGGGTTTCCACGGACGCCTCGGTCTGCGTCCCGGCCCTTTGCCGCTGAATCCCGAATCACCCACGCCCTGACCGGGCCCCGCTCACGCGGGAGGGCCTCGTCAGGAGAAACCACCACCGTGTCCTTCGCTCAACTCGGGCTGTCGCCCGACCTGCTCCGCGCCGTCGCGGACTCCGGTTACACCCAGCCGACCCCCGTCCAGCGGGAAGCCATCCCGGCTGTCCTTGCCGGGCGCGACCTGCTGGCTGGTGCCCAGACCGGCACCGGCAAGACGGCCGCGTTCGTGCTGCCGATCCTTCAGCGTCTCAATGCCTCGCCGCGCTCCGATAGCCGTCGCCGCGTTCGCGTGCTCGTCCTGGTTCCCACCCGGGAGCTGGCGATGCAGGTAGAGGAAAGTGTTCGCACCTACGGCCGTCATCGGCCCATCCGGTCGACCACCGTCTTCGGCGGCGTCGGCTTCCACCCGCAGGTCCGGGCCTTGAGTGCGGGCGCCGAGATCGTGGTCGCCACCCCGGGCCGGCTGCTCGCCCACCTCGGACAGGGGACGGTTGACCTCGGTGGTGTCGAGGTGCTGGTCCTCGACGAGGCGGACCGCATGCTCGACATGGGATTCATCCGCGACATTCGACGGATCCTCGCTCGCCTTCCTGCTGACCGGCAGAACCTGATGTTCTCTGCCACCTTCTCGAACGACATTCGACGACTGGCCGATGGGTTCCTCGACCGCCCGGCCCAGGTCCAGATCGCGGCTCGGAATCGGCCCTCGGAGCTCGTCGAGCAGGTCATCCATCCCGTCGACCGCGAGCGCAAGCGCGAGCTGCTGAGCCACCTGGTCCTCTCCCGCAAGATCGACCAGGCGCTCGTGTTCACCCGTACCAAGCACGGGGCCAACCGGCTGGCCGAGCAGCTGCAGCGGGACGGCATCGCGGTCGCCGCCATCCACGGCAACAAGAGCCAGCCGCAGCGGACGCGAGCCCTGGCTGACTTCAAGGCGGGACGCGTCACGCTGCTGATCGCCACCGAGGTCGCCGCCCGCGGCCTGGACATCGACGCGCTCCCGCATGTCGTTAACTACGAATTGCCGATGGTTGCCTCGGACTATGTCCATCGGATCGGGCGCACGGGACGAGCCGGCGTGGACGGCATCGCCATCTCACTGGTCTGTGTGGACGAAGGTCAGCTGCTGCGCGATATCGAGCGACTCCTCGGGCACGCCATCCCGGTCGAGATCGTGTCCGGCTTCGAACCGGACCGCTCCATCCGTCCCCAGTCCATCCGGATGCGAACAGGCCAGGGGAGTGGGCGGCCACAAGGTCGCAAACACGGTCGGCCGCGTCCCATGCCACAGGCGCACGTGCGCCATCAGTCGAGCGGCCACGAGGCGTCGATCGGCCGTTGGGCAGGCGGATCGCAGGGACCCGCGCCCCGGTCCTCGCAGCGGCCCCCTCGGCGCAATGCCCGCCGGAACTACGGTCGCGTCCGGCCCTAGGCTCCGACCTCGACAGCCCATTCAGCCGCGACGCCGCGGCTGCCGTTGATCGTCTCTCGCGCAGCAGGCATGCTTGCCGTGATGGGAACCGTCTCGTGATGACGCGACCGCCGGTCGGTCGTACTCCGTGACCAGTCGGACGCTCACCCTCGGCGGGACGAGCTACCCGCTGATCCTGCCCAGCGTTCGGGACCCCCGGCTCCATGTCGCGGCGGTCATCCTGACCGTCCACCTCCTCGGCCAGACGGTTCTCGGTTTCGAGCTCACCGTGCCGCAGATCTTGGCGGCCATCCTGACCTGCGCCGTTCTCGAGGTCGCCATCACCTTCCGCCAGACGCGATCCTTCGTCTGGCCGGCCAGCGCAATGCTCACCGGCAGTGGCGTCGCTCTGATCATGCGCGTCGTCGGGACGCCCGCTCACGATCCGTGGAACACGTTCGGCTGGTACATCTTCGCCGCGGTCGCCGCCGTCTCGCTGGTGACCAAGTACCTCATCAAGTACCGCGGCTCACACGTGTTCAACCCGTCGAACATCGGGCTCGTCCTCGCGTTCGTGATCCTCGGCAGCACGGTCGTCGAACCGCTCGACTTCTGGTGGGCGCCCCTCGACGTCTGGATGCTGCTGGCCTACGGGATCATCATCGTCGGTGGCCTGTTGATCACGGCCCGCCTCCATCTCCTCGCCCTGGCAGGCACGTACTGGATCACCCTCGCTGCCGGGCTGGGCCTGCTTGCAACCTCCGGGCACTGCATGACCGCGCAATGGGCATTCGCGCCGGTTTGCGGAGTCGACTACTGGCGCGTGATCGTCGCGTCGCCGGAGGTCATGATCTTCCTGTTCTTCATGATCACCGATCCGAAGACGATTCCGGCCGGACAGGTGGGTCGCGTCGTCTTCGGTGTGCTTGTCGCGGTGACCAGCGTGTTGCTGATGGCGCCTCAGACCGATGAGTTCGGCACGAAGGTCGGGCTCCTGGCAAGCCTCGTCCTGGTCTGCGCGGCTCGGCCCATCCTCGACCGGTTCCTTCCCGAGCCACGAACGGCGGCGGACGAGGTGAGCCGCTTCGCGACGCGTCTGGCCACGGGCGAGGCAAGCGCTCCGATTCCCCGTCGGGTGTTGCGCGCGGGCCTCGTCGGCGCTGCGGTCCTCGTCCTCGGGATCGGGATCGTCGCCGCCGGCACGCCGGCGCGCGGGACGATCGTGGCGGACGCGTCCGAGATCCTCGACCGCCTGCCGAGCACCGTCGATCCGTCCACCTTCCCGCCGATCACCGTCGAGCAGGACGTCGCCGATTGGAACCACGAGATCGCCGGCGCGGGTGCCCAGGAGCTGATGCTTATGCTGGCGGAGAACCTCGAGCTCGAGAGGCAGGCGCTTCTCGGCGCAGATGCGAGCATCCTGGCCGCCGTCGACCACGGCGATCGGCTGACCGAGATGGAGAACCGGCTCGCAGAGGCCGCCGCCACCGGCACGGTCGTCATCGAGCACTACCAGTTCGACTCGGTGAACGTTGCGTTGATCGAGCCGTTCGGCGTCCAGTCCGGGCTGAGCCTGGGCGTCGAAGCCAGCGGGACAGTGACCACCGAGACCTATGACGCCGTTGGGATGCTGCAACGGAGCGAGGAGTCGCCATACGAGCTCACCTTCGTCATGCGCCGAGCGACCGGGGACCGCTGGCTGAACGTTGGGGTCCTCTCCGGCACCTGAGGGCTGCTGCCAGCGACATCGAACCCGCTCCTCGGTGCTGCCCGGAGCTGCGAGGGCCGCGCGCGGGGCGATCCGGCATACTGCGGAGCCCTTCTCTGGACCGATCAACGGGAGGTTGGTGTCCATGGCCCGCGACGACGAGCGTCTGATTCGCTCCACGCAAGAGCCGATCGTTGACGGCTTGCCCGACGTCCCCGGCATCGGGGTGGCGATGCGATTGACGCCAGGACTCGGGGTGCACCTTCGCGGCCTGGCCGACGAGCTGCTGGTGAACGACTACCCCGGAGCGACGATCACCCGTGCGCAGCGGGAGATGCTCGCGACCGCCGTCTCGGCGGCGAACGACTGCTTCTTCTGCATGGACTCCCACGGCGCGCATGCGACCGCTCTGCTCGAAGGCAGCGGCGTCACCGAGCTCATCCCGCTCGTCGACGACATCAAGCACGGATCCATGGAGAGGTTCGACCCCAAGATGCGGGGGCTGCTCCACATCGCCCGCACCGTGCAACTCCAGCCGCTGGACCTGACCGCCGCTGACGTGGATGCGGCGACCTCAGCCGGCGCCACCGACGCCGACGTCCAGCTCGCGGTGCTCATCTCGTCCGCGTTCTCGATGTACAACCGGCTGGTCGATGGGTTCCGGGCCAGGACGGCGCCGAGCGCCGAGGTCTACCGGGAGCGCGCCGCGGAGATCGCCGAGCACGGGTACAGCGCCTCCGCTCCGTCGCGCCGCGCCTAGGCGAGGGACGCTGCGTCTTTCGCGAGGACTACGCGCTGACCACCTCGTAGGGCAGCATCATTTCGTTGTCCTCGTGGTCGAGGATGTGGCAGTGCCAGACGTACTCACCGGTGAACGGTGAGGCCAGACGGGTCCCGAACGGGACACCGGACGCCGCGTTTGGGCCGAACGGGACGAGGATCCGGGTCACCATCTCGGGGTGGGCCTGGATCGTGTCCTTCCAGCCCAGCTCCCAGGCATCAGGGCCGGTTGGCGCTCCATTCAGGTACCCCTCGACCGAAGGGAACGGCCGAGAGGCGGTGCCCACGTGTTCGGGGTGAAGCTCGTCGGTCCCAAAGACGTCCTCCAGGTAATCGTCGGCGTCGATCGGCTGACGGTTGTGGAGCTGGAATTGCACCAGGTGAAGGTGAATCGGATGGGTGTCCCCGGTCAGGTTGACGATCTCCCACTCCTCGAGCGTATCGACGACCGGCCGCTCGATCTCGGTCGTTGTCCACGGTCGCGCGTTGAGCAGCGCCATCAGCGGCTCGCCGCTGGTCGGGTCCATGATCTCGGTGAGGAGCACCGTCCGTCGCTGGACGGCCGCGGCGGGATTCAGCCAGGTAAACGGGCGTGGCGCGCGTGAGCCGTACCCACCACGGAGCCCGTGCGCGTCTGTGACCGTGAACTGCATCAGCTCGGCGATCTCCACATCGGCCGGGCTGACGACGTGGTCGGGAAGTGGCAGGTTCAGGAGGCGGACCGCCGAATTGGGCGGGTAGCTGCCGAAGTCGACGAGGAGATCCGCCCGCTCACCGGGGGCCAGGATGAGCCGATCGAGGCCTCCCGGCCGCTCCAGCAGGCCGGTATCACTCCCGATC
>DATFEC010000179.1:0-4985 GCA_035251655.1 Candidatus Limnocylindria bacterium
TTGGGCCACAGCCGGTCGCCCTCACCGGATGTCTGGATTTCTCCGGCCCGCTCCCCCAACCCGATCAGGTCCTTGGGTTTCAGGCGGCGCGCTTGGACCGCGAGTGGCGCCTCCCCGTAGCGCCAGAGCTGGCGCGCCAAGGAGAGTGAGGAGGTGATGATCCGGAGCGGCATCGATCGAGGATAGTCGCTCCACGCTGCAGAAGGTCACCCCCGAGGTCGGCTCGCCGAGGGTCCGAATGCCGCAGCGTGACCCTGGCCCTGGTCACGTTCAACGACCCAAGAGCGCCTCAACAGCCGCCTCACGTCCCGGACCGGCGGTGATGTCCAACGTCCGTTCCTCGCCGGTGACGCTCAGCTTGAAGTCGTAGAACGGGCAGCAGTCGGCTTCTCGTTGCGCCAAGTCCGCAACGGCAAACATCGAGTGATCTGGTTGGAAGACGAGCCGGACGCCGCCGCGGATGGGCTGGATCAGGCTACGGTCCCGAAGCCTGCGCCAATCCTCGAGGCGTTCCCGCCGCTCAGCGTCGGCAAACGAGCAGGCAACGCCGAGAGCTCGATCAGCACGCGTATCGGTCATGTGAGGCGAGCCTGGTTCAACGGGGATCCCTCCCGGGCGACAGCACGGAAGCGTACCGCAGGGGTCCGCGACAGGGAAGGCCGCCCGGATGAGCCGAACGCGCTCAATGCCCTCTGGTCCAGCCGACTGCAGCTTGCCCTTGGGAGACCACGACCGATCCTGAAGGTCCATGCTTCTTCCGGTGCGGAGGTGCACCAATGCGGTTGCCACCACGCCACGGCGGGTCCACGCTGTGTCTCCGGCGAACACTGCGGACAGCTCCGGCCCGCGAAGGGTGAAGCAGCTGACGAATCCGAGTCGCCGGCAAGGGAGTACTGCCATGAAGCGCGTCACATTCCTCATCGTCTTCGCCCTGCTCGGGCTGCTGGTGGCCGCGCCAGCGGTTCAGGCCGCACCCCCGACGACTGGGTTTAGCGGGCACTGGGAGGCCACAGACCCCGCGGATGGGAGCGACCTCGACGTGTTCATCTTCGGTGGCAAGAACGTTCAGATGCTCTACACCGATGACGAAGCGACCCTTGCCTGCGCAGGTCTTGACGAGCAGTCCTGGTCGTCGTTCCTCACCGGGAAGGTTGATGGCGAGACCCTGGTCAGCACCATGCATTGGGCGAAGTGCGGCTTGATGCCGAGCGGCTCCGGCTTCACGATCACGTGGACCCTCGAAGGCGACGTCCTCACCAACGACTTCGGCGAGGTGTACACCCGGGTTCCCTAGCTGGGGCCAACCCAAGACGCCCCTCAAGCCGTGAGGCTCGGGGGGCGTTTCCATGTGCTCGAGTTACCGGGGGCAACGACGGGATTCGGAACCGGCGCCGTGACCCAGGTCGCATGGGACCATGGCGTCGCTGGCCTCGGGAGGCCACGACCGGTAGTCTGCGTGGGATGGGAAAGACCCCGATCGGCCGCGCCCTCGTCGTCTCCCTCGTCCTGACCGGCCACCTGGTTCTCGCGGCGCCGGCGGGTCCGGCGGCCGCCGCGACCGTCCCGACCGGCTTTACCGACACCATCGTCGCGAGCGGGATGCCGAATCCGACAGCCATGGCGTTCGCGCCCGACGGGCGGCTGTTCGTCGCGCAGCAGGGCGGCGCCCTGCGCGTGATCAAGAACGGGTCGCTGCTCGCGACCCCGTTCCTGACCCTGGCCGTCAACTCGTCCGGGGAGCGCGGACTGCTGGGGGTCGCCTTTGATCCGGACTTCACGATCAACCAGTACGTGTACGTCTACTACACCGCGACCACCCCGGCCATCCACAACCGGGTCAGCCGCTTTACCGCGAACGGCGACGTCGCCGTTCCGGGGAGCGAGGTGGTGCTCCTCAATCTCCCAAATCTCTCGGCGACGAATCACAACGGAGGTGCGATCCACTTCGGACCCGACGGCAAGCTCTACGTCGCCGTCGGCGAGAATGCCGTCTCGTCCAACGCCCAAACTCTGGCCAATACCCTCGGGAAGGTGCTCCGAGTCAACCGCGACGGCTCGATCCCAACCGACAACCCGTTCTATGGCTCGACCGCCGGTATCAACCGGTCGATCTGGGCGAGAGGCCTCCGGAATCCGTTCACATTCGCGTTCCAGTCGAGCACGGGTCGGATGTTCATCAACGACGTCGGGGCGAGCACGTGGGAGGAGGTTAACGACGGCATCAGGGGCTCGAACTACGGCTGGCCGGCCTCCGAAGGTCCGACCAGCACGCCGGGCCACCGCGGGCCCCTGTTCGCGTATGGCCACACCACTGGCCGGTGCGCGATCGCAGGCGGAGCCTTCTACAACCCGGTCGCCGTCCAGTTCCCGGCGGCCTACGTCGGGAGCTACTTCTTCGCCGACCTGTGCGGCGACTCGATCTATCGAATCGTGCCGGCCAGCGGCTATGCATTCAGCACCTTCGCGTCGGGGATCGATTCGCCAGTCGACCTGCAGGTCGGACCTGACGGCAACCTCTACTACCTCGCCCGCGGGGGAGGAGGCATCGTCGGCCGCATCGCGTACCCGAGCAGCCCGCCGCCCCCGGTCGAGACCACGTTCGTGCCGGTCAGCCCGGTGCGGGTGCTGGACAGCCGCTTCGGGACCGGGTTGTCGGGCGCCTTCACGGCCGGTGTGCCCCGATCCTGGCAGGTGGCAGGCGTGGGTGGGGTGCCGGCCGATGCGGTGGCGGTAACCGGCAACGTCACGGTGACCGCCCACACAGGGGCTGGCTGGGCGACAGTCTCTCCAACGCCCAACACCAACGCCTCACCGTCAACGGTGAATGTCCGGGTCGGCGACGACCGGGCCAACAACGTCACGATCGCGCTCGGGCCCAGCGGCAGCCTGTCGGCCATCTACGCGTCAGCGCCCGGGCGGACGGCCCACCTCGTCTTCGACGTGACCGGCTACTTCCTTGCCTCGGACGCCGGAGCCACCTACCGGCCACTCGCGCCGGTCCGCAGCCTCGACACGCGTGTGGGGAACGGGCTGACCGGGACGTTCGCGACCGCCGAGCCGCGGACGTGGCAGATCACCGGCCGCAACGGCATCCCGGCGGGCGCAGTGGCGGTCTCCGGGAACGTCACCGTCACCGGGCAGACGAGCGGGGGCTGGGTGACCGTCACCCCGGACCCAGTCGGCTCGCCAGGAACCTCCACCCTGAACTTCCCGGCCGCTGACACGAGGGCCAACGGGCTCACCGTGGCGCTCGGATCGGGTGGGACAGTCAGCGCGGTCTACTACGGCAGTTCGGGCGCGTCGACTCACCTGGTCTTCGACGTGACGGGCTACTACCTGGATGATCTCGCGGGGACGCGATTCGTGCCGCTCGTCCCGGGCCGGGTGCTCGACAGCCGTTTCATCACCGGATTGGCCGGTCCGTTCGTCTCCGGGGCCCCCAGGGTATTGACCCTTGTCCCGGGCAGTGCCGTCCCGGCAACCGCGGCCGCGATCACCGGCAATCTGACCGTCGTCAACGCGCGCTCGACGGGTTGGGTCGCCATGACCGAGCAACCAACCGCCAGCCCGGGTAGCACGTCCACCCTGAACTTCCCCGCTGCCGACACGAGGGCCAACGGGATCACCGGCCTGCTGTCACCGACTGGGACGGTCGCCCTGGTCTATGTTGGGACCAGCGGCGCAACCACCGACCTCATCCTCGACGTCACCGGCTACTTCCACTAGCAGGTCGAGTGGCCGTCCCGGATTAGCCTCAGAATCGTGGAGGCGAAGACGGGATTCGACCCGTGTACGCGGTTTTGCAGTACGCCCCAGCGTGCTCAGCGGGCTGCCTTTTCGTGCTCAACTCCGGCCCTGTCGTCCCCAGTTGTCCCCTATTCTCCCCACCCTTGGCTGTCAGTTTGCCTGTCAGCCGGCCAGCACCTCGGGGGCCAGCGGTCCCCGCCCTCGGCTGGCGTCGCCAGTAGCTCGACGGCGCATGTCCGAGCCAGTCAGTCGGCCCGCTCCAGGACGAGCGGAGCCGGGCAGTAATTCGCCGGATCCGGACAGCGAGGGCCCACCACACCATCCTCGCGGTCCTCACGCAGGAAGATCTCATCAGCGACGCCGAACTCGATGAGCATCCGCAGAGGGGAGTAGGGTGCGCTGTCCAATGGCGGCCCCAGCGACAAGATCTCCCCGGTGATCACGAAGTCGGACCCGATCACACCGCTAAGACCCTGAACCTGGTCCGGTCGCTGACCGACGGGTCGGGTCTCGACGTTCTCGACCTGCCCGTTGCCCCACACGCAGTCTCCCTGCGTGCGAATCCACCAGGTCATCGGCTCTCCGACGTCGCCGACTTCGATCCACTCTCCGTCGAGCGCGATCCGCTCCCCGGTCGGGCCTCGCAGTTCGATCGGCCCGCACCCGGGCGGCAGGCCGCTCACTGCGGCCTCCGAGGGGCGTGCGGAGGGTTGGTCCGATGGCGACGGCGACGTCGACGGTCCGCAGCCGGACATCAACAGCAGGAGCCCAAGCAAGGGAAGGGTTCGAAATCCGGCGAGATTCAGCACCGACGGAAGATTACCGCTGCGCCAGGCGGGCGAGCCCGGCTCCCGACGCCCACCTCCGGAGCGGCATCCCGTCTTACGCGTCCACGAACCAACCTTCCTAGCTCCGACTATCCCCAGTTGTCGGCTTCCCGACGCCCACCTCGGTTCCCCAGGCTCCCCGAGAGGCCGCAGGCGAGATGGCGGCATACGGCTTCGGGTCGCTGGGGCGCCGGATACCATCCGTCCATGCGCTTCGGTCTCATCCCGGAGGGCCTAATCGACTGGATCGGAATGGCGACCGGTTTCCCTCCGCCGGCCATGACCGAGACCTACGCGCCGCTCTACGCCCGGGCCATCGTGGCCGCGACCGAGCTGGGGGTGTTCGACGCCATCGGTGGTGAGCGTCTTTCGGCAAACGAGGTGGCGTCCGCCTGCGGAACCGATCCTCGC
>DATFEC010000123.1:0-2641 GCA_035251655.1 Candidatus Limnocylindria bacterium
AGGCGGTCGTACTCCGCGTCCGCGATCGTCGGCGCGTCGAGGACGTGGTACCGATAATTGGCGTCCTCCAGCGCCTCGCGCAGCTCGGCCGCGCGTGCCTTCGCCGCCCGCGTGGCGGCCGCCTCAGTCATCCGCGGTTTCGGTGTCCGATCCGGCCACGAACCAGGCGCGGATGTCGTTCGTGTGCTCACGGAAGTGATCCGCCCCGTCGTACCTGATGATGTCCTCCAGCGTGTCGCCATCCGCGTCGCGCTCGGCCAGCCACTCCGGGTCGACGGTCAGAATTCGCTTGCGGAAGGCCTCGAAGGCCATCTCCTCGCGGGTCCGCACCGTCGCCATGTCCGTCTCCTGAGCGACGCGGGCCACCACCGCGTTCCGCTCGTCCACGCTCGGTGCGTCGACCTCGAACTCGTCCAGCCGCCCCTGCTCGGCGAGGTGGATGGCCTCCGCCGCGTGGCCGGCCCAGTAGCCCATGTGCGCGACCAGCTCGCGGGCCGACCATTCCCCCACCAGGCCCGGGCTGGTCAACAGCGCCGGATCGATGTCGGCAAGTGCCTGCTCGAATGCGCTTCGCGCGTCCACCAGCTCGTCGGCCAGCGCCTGGATGTTTGGATCGGTCTTGTCCGCCATTGGCCGATGGTAGCGCGGCCCGCGCCGCGGTTCGTCGGCGACCGCGGTCTACAGCACCGGGGCGGCCTCGTCCCCGAAGCTGATGCCGACCGCGCGCGCGGATTGGACGAGCTCCCCGTCGACGGGCACCGTCCGAATGCGGCCCACTCCGTGAGCGAGCGGCACGGGCAGGATGGCACCTCCCCGCAGGGCGATCATGGTCCCGACATCTCCGTTGGCGACCGCTTCGACCGCGGCCACGCCGTAGCGAGTGCAGAGCTGTCGGTCCCACGCATTCGGCGGCCCGCCGCGCTGGAGATGGCCGAGGGTCACGGCCCGCGCCTCCCGGCCGGTCCGTTTCTGGACCTCCACGGCCACGCGGGGACCGATTCCGCCGAGCCGCCGCTCCCCGGGGGGACCGCCGCGTCCCGTCCGCATCACGTATCGCCCGCCGACGGACCGCGCGCCTTCGGCCGCGACGATCAGCGTGTGCGTGAGCCCCGCCTTCCAGCGAGCCTGGATGAAGTCGCCGACCGCTGCCCACTCGAACCGGATCTCGGGGATCAGGATCATGTTGGCGCCACCGGCGACCCCCGCATGGGCAGCGATCCATCCCGCGTGGCGGCCCATGACCTCGAGGACCATCACCCGCTGATGGCTTTCGGCCGTGCTCGCCAACCGGTCGAGCGCGTCAACCGCCACCGCCACCGCCGACTGGAAGCCGAACGTGCTGTCGGTGCCGGGGAGATCGTTGTCGATCGTCTTGGGCACGCCCACGATCGGGACGCCGGCCTGCGACAGTGCTTGGGCGATTCGCAGCGAGCCATCGCCCCCGATGCAGATCAGCGTCTCGATCTCGAGCGATCGCACCGCTGCCGCAGCCCGGGCGACGACCCTCGGGTCGATCCTGCGCGGTCCCCCGGTGGGCCGAGGGTCGGTGAACCGGCCTCGGCTCGAGGTCCCGAGGATCGTCCCGCCCCGGAAGAGCAGCGCATCGGTGTCCCGAATCTCCAGCGGCCGATGAGCCAGCGGCGGGAGGAGGCCCTCGAAGCCGCCCAGGATGCCAACCGTCTCCCACCCACGCCTGGCCGCGGCCATCACGACGGCGCGGATCACGGTGTTCAGCCCCGGCGCGTCGCCACCGCCGGTGACGATCCCGAGGCGTCGCGGCGTTGATCGAGGGTTGGTCACCGGGCGGCACGATACCGCGCGAGCGCTATCCGAGGCGCTCGAGGCCGGCGTACGAGCCCAGGAGCCGGCGGACGCCCTGCCCCGTGAACGCGACGGTGACCTCCTCATCGCCGCTGACCCACTGGGAGCTCACGACGATGCCATCGCCGAATCGGCGGTGACGGACCTTGTCGCCGGCCCGCCAGGCGAGCTCGGCCGGCTCAGTGCCCTCGTCGGACGCCCCGTTGCCGCGGTGGCCGAACGTGCCCGAGCCGAGGTCGACATCGGGCAGGGCCGGACGCTCGGGGACCGACAGATCGGGGAGCCGCTCGGGGCGGAGGGGCTCCAGCCCCGGGCGGACACGGCCCCAGTAGCTCGGCGCGGAGCTCGACTCGTCGTCCAGGCCGCCACCCCGCCACGATGGCGCGCCGGTCCAGGTCGCACCCGATCCGCGGGGCCCGCGTCTCCCGCCGGATTCGGCGTCGTCGCGGACCCAACCCAGCCCGGTCGGGCCCCGGCGGCCAGCGCCCACCTCCAGCAGGTCCTCCGGCAAGTCGGCCAGGAAGCGGGAGGGCTCGACCTCAACCCCGCCGCTCCCCCAGGCCGAGCGGTGCCGGGCGTGGACGAGGTACAGCCGGTCCTTGGCCCGGGTCATGCCCACGTACGTCAGACGACGCTCCTCCTCCAGCTCGCGCTCGTCATCGAGAGCACGGGCATAGGGCAGCAACCCCTCTTCCAACCCGACCATGAACACGACCGGGAACTCGAGCCCCTTGGCCGCGTGGAGGGTGATCAGGGTCACCCGCTCCGGCCGCTCCTCGAGCGTGTCCTGGTCCGAGACGAGCGCCACCTCCTCGAGGAA
>DATFEC010000294.1:0-5944 GCA_035251655.1 Candidatus Limnocylindria bacterium
ACGGTCGAGAAGAACCGCGGTGGCCAGGACAACATCGACCTGGAGTGGCAGAAGCTCTTCCAGTACTCCTGCTTCGATCCGAACGGTCGGATCACGGCGGAGAAGCTGATCGAAGAGCGCCTCTACACCGAGTAAGGCGCCTACCCGCGCCATGGACGCCTACCGGGTTCTGCAGGTTGCGCCCGACTGCGAAGACGAGGTCATCCACGGCGCCTATCGCGCGCTGGCGCTGAAATATCACCCGGACCGCGACGGGACCCAGTACGCGGCGAAGCGGATGTCCGATCTCAACCTCGCGTACGCCCTGGTCCGTGATCGACAGGCACGCGCACGGCACGACACGGCCCGCAAGCGCGCGATGCTCCCCGCGGAGACCGCCATCGGTCCGGGCCCTGCGCCGATGCCTCCGCCGCGGAGCATGGCGGCCGGGACCCGCCTCAGCCACGGCCGGTATTCCGGCTGGACCCTCCGCGACCTCGCCCGCCAGGACCCGGATTATCTGCGCTGGCTGTCGCGCCACTCGTCGGGTATTCGGTACCGGACCGAGATCTACCAGATCCTGTCCAAGCAGGAGCCGAGCGTCGCCTAGGCTGTCGTCCGTGGATTCCTCCCGGCCCTCCGCCGCCCCGCTGCGCGCCGTGTTCCTCGACGTCGGGGAGACGCTGATGCGTCCGGACCCGACCTGGGAGCACGTCTACACGCGGGCCCTCGGTGCCTACGGCGTCGAGGTCGACTTCGATGCCCTCCGGAGCGCGTTGCGCAACGTCTACCAGGGCGGCGGCTACGGCTTCGACGGCACCTTCGAGCCGAGTCCCGAGCACAGCCACCGGCGACTGGTCGAGATGGACCGATATGCCTTCGATCAGCTCGGCATGGCGCCGCTGCCCGACGAGTTCTTCCTCCACCTCGCGGAGCTCTTCCAGGACCCGGACACGTGGCAGGTCTTTCCCGATGTCCGCCCGGCCCTGGCCGGGCTCAAGGAACGGGGCCTGGTTCTCGGTGCCGTCTCGAACTGGGCCTGGCAGCTGCCGGAACTGCTCGACAGGCTGGGCCTCGGCGAGTTCATGGACTTCGTCGCCACCAGCGCCCGGATCGGGTTCGACAAGCCCCACCCCGGGATCTTCGAGTGGGCCCTCGAGCGCGCCGGCGTGCCAGCGACATCGGTCCTGCATGTCGGCGATCACCTGGACGCCGACGTGGCCGGCGCCCGGGGCGTCGGCATCGATGCCGTGCTGATCGACCGGCGCGGCCGGTACCAGCCACCGCCCGACGACGTCCCGGTCCTGACCACGATGGACGAGCTGCTTCCCCTGGTGGATGCCCGACTCGCCTGAGACCTGGCGCTGCTTCGTCGCGGTTCCCGTCCCCGATGACCTGCGCGTTGGCCTGGCAACTGCCCTCGACCGCTGGAAGCTCGAACGCGACGCGCCGGACCTGCGCTGGACCGATCCTGAGGGCTGGCACGTGACCCTTGCCTTCCTTGGAGCCACCGATCCGGCGACGGTCGACGACCTGCGACGGGGCCTGGAATCGGTAACCAGGCAGTTCACGTCGCCGTTCTCGCCGATCCTGGTTCGCACCGGACCGATTGGCGCCTTCCCGCGGGCTGCCGCAGCGCAGAGCGTCTGGCTCGGCATCGACGACCCGCTCCGCCAGCTGAAGGACCTGGCATACGCCGTGCAGACGGCCATCCTCGCGCAGGAGAAGTGGCGTCGTCTCCGGCCACACCTGACCCTCGGGCGGAGCCGTGTCCGTCGCGGCGAGCCGCTCGAATCATGGATTGCGACCCGCACCTTCCCGCCCACCGAGTTCCCCGTTGAGGACGTCGTCCTGTTCAGGAGCCACCTCGGGCGTGGGCCTGCCCGGTACGAGGAACTTGCACGGCTCCCGCTCGGCGGCGCAGGATCGGGACGTGGCTGACCTCCCGCCTCGTCCCCCGCGTCCGCCGGTGGTGGCGGTCATCGGCGATGGTGATCCCCGTGGGCCGGACGCCCACCGCATCCTGGACTGGGCCGAGGAGGCGGCGCAGCTCCTGGCCCGCGGAGGAGCGACGGTCGTCACCGGCGGCATGAGCGGCGTGATGCGGGCCGCGTCGCGCGGCGCAGCCGGCGCCGGCGGGCTGACGATCGGCATCCTGCCCGGGACCGACGCCGCGGAGGCCAATGAGTACGTCCAGGTCGCGATTCCCACGGGGCTCGGGGTCGTCCGCAACCTTGTGGTCGTCACCGCGGCCGATGCCGTCCTTGCCGTCGGCGGCCGACACGGGACGCTCTCGGAGATTGGGCTGGCCCTCCGGATGGGGCGTGAGGTGGTGACCCTCGGCTCGTGGCGGATCGAGTCCGACCATCGGTTCGGTGGCCCGCGCCTGCACCGCGCCCGCGACCCGCGCGAGGCGGCTCAGCTCGCCCTGCGCCTCGCGAAGGCAGGACCGATCGCGCCGGCCTAACCGGACCCCGGCTCAGCTCAGTGGACGAGGCCCTGCAGGCTGAGCTTGTAGAGCGTGGTGGGGTCGTAGGGCATGCACAGGTCGCCCGTGCCGCCGATGTCCCAGTCCCAGGCGATGATCTGGACCGCTGCGACCTGCGTCTCGGTTCCGGTGCCGCAATTCGTCCCCGAATTGCCCTCGATCTTCACATGGGCCTTCGGTGCGTAGATCGTGCCTGAGATGAACAGGGTGGTTCCACCCTCTACGGAGATTTCCCCGCTGTATCCCTGGCTGCCATCGCCGTCATACCAGATCACCATGCCGCCGTACGGACATCCGCCAACGGTCGTGACCGGTGGACACGGCTGGTCCGCCAGCAGGCCGGCCAGGCGAAGGCTGCCCTGCGCGGTGAGGTCCAGATCCTGCTGACAACCGTGTCCGGAGCCCGGGCATGCGTACGTCGGATTGTCCGTGTTGAACAGAAGGACTGGTGCCGGGCTGCCGGTTCCCGAGTCGACCGATTCAAGTGAGCCGCTGGCGCCGATCGTGATCCCGCCCCCCGCGATGGTGTAGATCCCCGGCTCCAGGACGACGGCGGTCTTGGTGCCGATGTTCCACCCGCCGTAGTACACGCCCGGCAGGAGGTGAATGCAGTCCGTCGCCGGGTCAAGTCCCGGGCAGATGGCATCGCGCTCTGCACTTCCGACCGGTGACGGTTCCCAGTGGCGGCCCGGTCCGCTCGACGCGCACCCGCGCGAGAAGTTGCCGGTCGGAGTGGTGGGCATCCCGCCGGTGCCGCACCCCTGCGCAAGCGCTGGATCGACGGTCGGCGGCACAAGGCCGAGCAATGGATCGCCGATTTGCACGGCAGCTTCGTCCAGCGGCCCATTCGGCTGCTTGTTCTGACAGGAGCCGTGGACGTTGACCTTGGGCGCGGTGAGGTCGGCGGTACCGTCGATCATGAGACCGCCCGAGCCGGGTCCGCAGGTATCGTCCGATGACCCGGAGTCGCAGCCTGAGTTCACCTGCACGTATCCGCCATCCCCCGTGTAGCCCGGCACGGGATAGATGTGGACGTTGCCGGTGCCGTGAATCTTGCCTGCGGCACAGCTTTCCGGATCCAGAGCGACAAGGGAGTGCGTGTTCGTAGTTCCGCGTTGGCGTGCCGCTACCGCATCCGTCGAGACCGACAGGAGTTGGACGCCGAGCAGCTGGCCAAGAATCGTGTCTCGTTGGCGGGTCAGGACGACCTGGACGAACCCGTGATGGCCCTGGAACTGACCAGCGCGCGCGTCGGGCGGATACACGACCTCGAGGACGGCGCTGAATGGGTCGTTCGCCGGGACACAGCCGCTTCCGCTGCTGCCGTTATCGCTTGCGGAGGGGAAGAAGTCGTTCTGGCGGGCGTAGTGACACGCGGCCTGCCAGGCGCTGGTCATGTCGATGCTCTGCCCGGTGACGTCATCGATGAACCGAGCGGCCGCGACCGCGCCGGGGTCGACGGCGTTCTGCTCCTGGCGACGCAGCAGGACACCGAAGCCGAGATCGACGACGAGGGCGGCGATGCCGAGCACGATTACCATTGCGGCCGCGGTGATGACCAGGACCTGGCCGCGCAGCGGGTCGTGGCGGAGGTGGGCGGACACGTGCTCGTTCCTCATTGCTGGTACTGCAGGGTCTCTGTGATGACGGCTCGCAGCGTGACGATCTCGGGGACGAGGAGGAATCCCGCTGCTGGAGGTGCCCAGTTGAAGCAGGCGAACACCGTCACCTGGTTGGCGGTTTCGCCGTAGGAGGCCGAGATGGCGCTGGCCATGTCGTTCGTGGCAGTGGTGAGTGGCATCGGGCTGGTGCAGGCGATCTGATCAGCCTGCGTCCGGGGGTCCAGATTCGAAACTCCTGCGCCGTCGTTGGACGGGATCGTGCAGTACCGGAACGGGTTCGGCGCGCCGGTTGACTGGTCGGTCGGCAACGCGTCGTAGTCACTGAAGTTTCCGGCCCCGTCGGTCACCCAGTAGCCTGACCAGCACGCGCTCAGCTGGATGCCGCCGGGAGGAAGACCGAACGCGCGCTCTTGTGCGAAGGCAGTCATCTGGGGCCATCGCTGCTGTGGGGTATCGCACCGAAAATATGTCTGTGGCGCCGGATCCGGGTCCAGGTTGGAGACTGTTGGACACTGCGCCGTCGCGCTGTGAATCGCCGCGTACCGGGCTGCTTCCCGGGCAACGTTGGTGAGTTCCTGCTGATAGAACACGCCAATGCCGATGGCGATGATGCCAACGAGGACCATTACGAACAGCGGTGCGACGAGCGCCATTTCCACCATGGTCTGACCGCGGGCCGATCGATTCAGCACGACGACACGTCCCCGGGCGGGCAGTCGAGGGCAAAGACCCGCTCCCGCTGCAGCCAGATGTCGCCGATATCGAGACCGGTGTTGCCGGGCAGCGAGAATCGGAGGTTGAACAGCGTCGTGAACTGATAGCAGACCCGCACCTCGACGCCATGGCTCCCGACCGGCCCGCCGGAACTGCGGTCCCAAGCCACCGTCATGTGACTGCACTCGAGGGGGATCGAGCCGGCGAAGCCTGCGATCGGATAGCCGCAGATCGGGTCAAGGTCATCGTGCACGCACACCCGAATGACCGGCATCGACGGGCAGGTGCGATCGGCAGCAACGAACGTCGTGTTCGGCAGGAGGCTCAGCTCGGAGCAGACGACCTTCGCGACTTGCTCGTGAAGGGCGGTGTAGTACGCGACCTCGGTGCCCGGGGTCGGCGGCCCGTTTCGCAGCCGCTCGATCGCGCCGACTTCAGCTGCATTTCGCGTTGATGCCTCGACCGCCATGCTCGCCGAGAAGACCCGACCGAAGTCCACGACCGCCAAGAGGATGACGAGGAGGATGGGCAGGACGAGCGCGAACTCGACCATCGTCTGCCCACGTGGCGCATTACGGGCTGTGCGGCTCCGGACGAAGCGCCTCACCCTGCCAATCGCTTGCCCTAGTACGATCGATTTATCAGGGTCTCGGTGCGGACGCCCGGATCGGACGATCATTCCCTCCCTCTCGCTGGAGACCTCGACCTTGATCCACGGGATCAAGGTGCCCCAGACCGGAGTACTACTGACACCCGGTACTTATGGAGACCGCAGTGTGATCCCACAACCTTGCAGCTCACCTTGCAGGTGACTGCAACCGAATGCTCCTGACCCCTCTATTCCGCCCGGTTGGCGCGCGGGGGCACCACTTTTGCTGCACATCCGCCCTGCAAATAGACTCCGGTTGATGGGCGAGCGCGTGTTGGTGCTACCGCGGGCAGACGTGCCTGGCGGCTGCGCCTTCACGGGCGTCCGGCCTTTCCAAGACGGCGAATTGGACGCCCTCCGCGAGGCGGTCGCGCGATCGGGCCGCTGGATGGATCGCGCCGCCGCAGAGACTGACCCTGCCCACAAGCAGCTCATTCCCTACGTCGTCGTTCGGGACGGGCCGCAGGCATTCCTCATGGAACGGACGGCGGC
>DATFEC010000043.1:0-3639 GCA_035251655.1 Candidatus Limnocylindria bacterium
GGGACGGTGGAGGCCTCGCTCGGCCGGGAGGCGACCGAGGAGCTGGCGGTCATGATCGACACCTTCCATCCGCTGCAGCTCACCCGCCAGGCGGGCGAGATGGAGGACCCGGCCTACCCCTTCAGCTGGCTGCCGGCCAAGGACGCCGATGCCGAGGCCCGCGAGCTCGCCGAGCGGGGTCCCGAGGCCTTCCCTGACTAGGGAGTGCCCGCATTCCCCGATCCGCGGCTCCGGCGCGGCGTTTGCCGCGCTCCTGCTGGTCGCTGCCTGCAGCGCGTCCCTGCCCGCTCCGTCCGAGAGCGAGTCGCCTTCCGGAGTCTCATCGAACCCGACCAGCTGCCCGGACATCGATCTGCGCGGTCCGACCGGTGACCGCGTGAACCTGAACGGGGCCTGGGAGACCATCGAAGGCGGTCACCGCGGCGGGATCTACTATCTCCGGCACGTGGGTTCCTGCCTGTGGTTCGTGGGGGGGTTTCCGAGGCCTGATGACGACGTGGTAGAGGAAGTCGGCGCGCTCGGAGTCGTCACCACCAGTTTTCTTGGCCGGATCGACACTGACTTCCAGATCCACGGCACGTGGATCGACGTTCCCCACGTCAATGTCCCGCCGGCTCAGGGGGGGTCACTCGACCTGCGGATTGAATTCGACGACTCGGGGAGTCCTCGATTGGTCTACGTGGACGACGTGGGTGAGCGCTTCCTCGACCCGACGCTCCCTGCGGACGAGCTGACCTGGGTGAAGCTCACCGACCGCTGGCCGTATCCCCCACCGTGAGACCGTGATCCTGTACTTCCTTCGCCACGGCAAGGCCGGCCAGGGGAACCCGTCGGACCCAACCGATGACGCCCGCAAGCTGACCGATACCGGCGCCGCCGAGCTGCGGGCCGCGGCCCCGCTCTGGCGCCGCCTCAACCTGCGGCCGGACGTCATCCTCAGCTCCCCGTTGCCGCGAGCGTTCCAGACCGCGGAGCTGTTCGCGGCCGGTATTCACTCGTCGCACGAGCCGTTGGTCGACGATCGGCTCCGCCCCGGCGCCGAGTGGGCGGACTTGGCGCAGGCCCTGGCCACCCACCGGGACGCCCGACGCGTGATCTTCGTCGGGCATGAGCCCGATTTCTCGATGGCCATCCAGGAGCTCACCGGGGCCCGGGCGGTCCGGATGCGGAAGGGTGGTCTCGCCTGCGTCGAGTTCCCGGGCATCCCCGAAGCAGGAGCTGGGGAGCTGGTCTGGCTCCTGGACCCCGACCTGTACGAGGAGGACTGACCACGCCAGGGCTCCCGGGCCTGGAACCGGCGCGCCAGGTAACGCGAGTTGCCTCGTACGCGCTCTGCGTCCGCGACGAGCAAGTCCTGCTCTGCCGGATCGCCCCGAGCTACTGGGGAGACGCCGGCTCCTGGACCCTCCCCGGTGGCGGCCTGGAATTCGGCGAGTCGCCCGCTGATGGCGCGCTCCGCGAGCTGATGGAGGAGACGGGGCTGACCGGCCAGGTCGTTGGCCTGGCCGAGATCGAGGACTGGTCAGGCCGATGGACGCACCCGGTCGACGGCGTTGACGAGGCTTTCCACGCGATTCAGCTCATTCACCACGTCGAGGTGACGGGCGGGGAGCTGCGGGACGAGCTGGATGGATCAACCGACGCCGCCCGCTGGTTCACCCGGGAAGAGGCAATGACCCTCCCCCTCGTCGACCTGGCGAGGGCCGGGCTCCGCATCGCGTTCGAGGACTAGTCCGCGACGACGACGACCTTGCCAAAGGCGCGGCGCGCGTCCAGGTGCTCCTGGGCAGCCCGTGTCTCGGCCAGCGGGAAGGTCCGGTCGATGACTGGCTTCACGCGGCCAGACTCGATGAGGTCAAGGACGCCCGCCATGTCGGATCGGGTCGCGCCCATCGACCCAAGGATCGTGAACTGGCGCCAGAAGAGGTTCCAGAGGTCGGTCTCGGCCATCCGGCCAGTCAGGCCACCGCAGGTCACGACGCGGCCGCCGGTCCTCAGGCTGGCCAGGCTGTGGCGCCAGGTCGCCGGACCGATGTGCTCGAACACGACGTCCACGCCCCGTCCACCAGTGATCTTCATGACTTCGAGCTCGAAGCGCGGGGTTTCGGCGTGGTTGATGACGTGCGCCGCCCCGAGCTCCCGCGCCTTGGCCAGCTTCTCCTCGGATCCTGCGGTGGCGATCACCGTGCAGCCGAGCTCGCGCGCAATCTGGATTCCCGCGCTCCCGATTCCAGAGCCTGCCGCCAACACGAGCACCCACTCATCGGCCTTCGTCTGGGCCCGGGTGACGAGCATGTGCCAGGCCGTCCCGAAGGCCGCCGGCAGGGCGGCGGCATCGGTATCGGTCAGGGCGTCCGGCGTCCGGACCAGGCACGAAGCCGGGGCAACAACGTATTCGGCGAAGCCGCCATCTCGGCTCAGGCCGATGATCTGGCGGTTCTCGCACAGGTTCTCTCTGCCATCGAGGCAGAACGGGCAGGTGCCGTCCGCCGTGAAGGCAAGGACGATGACCCGGTCTCCCACCGACCAGTCCGTCACCGCAGATCCGACCGAGGCGATCGCCCCGGCCGGCTCCAGTCCGCCGATGTGGGGAAGCGGCGCGCGCATGCCGTTGCTCCCCTCCCGGACATGGAGGTCGAGGTGGTTCAGGCCGCACGCGCCCACCCGCACCAGCACCTCGTCCGGACCGGGCACCGGATCGGCGACCTCCTCCCAGGAGAGGACCTCCGGCCCACCGCGCCGGTGGAAGATGACTGCCTTCATCGGTCTCGCCCCATAATCTGCGCCGAGTATGCCAGCCACGTCGAACGCCACACCGGCCAGCGCCCGCGTCGTCGTCACCGGCATGGGCGCCATCACGCCCGTCGGGAACGACGTCGAGACGATGTGGCGCAACCTGCAGGCCGGGACCTCGGTGGCCCACCACATCGACCGCTTCGACTCGTCCCGCTTCCGAACCCGCTTCGCGGCGGAGGTGGTGGACTTTGACCCCACCGACTGGATGGACCCCAAGGATGCCCGTCGCGCCGACCGGGTGATCCAGCTCGCGATGGCCACGTCGACCCAGGCGCTGGCCCAGGCCGGCCTCAAGCCGGAAGGGGAGCTGGCCGACGAGGTCGGCGTCCTGATCGGGACCGGCATCGGCGGCCTTACCACCCTCGACGAGGCGGCCCGCGTCATGCGCGAGGAAGGACCTGACCGGGTCTCGCCGCTGACGGCGGTGAACATGCTGCCGGACATGGCATCGGGCCAGGTCGCCATCCAGTTCGGTCTGACCGGCGTGAACTTCTGCGTCATCTCGGCCTGCGCCACCGGCACCAACGCGGTAGGGGAAGCGGCGGAGATCATCAAGCGCGGGGATGCGCTGGCGATGGTGGTGGGCGGGACCGAGTCGACGGTCACGCCCCTGGCCCTCGCCGCATTTCACCGCACCGGATCGCTGTCGACCCGCAACGACGACCCGGCCCACGCCTCGCGGCCCTTCGACAAGGAGCGCGACGGGTTCGTGGTGGGCGAGGGAGCCGGCGGCCTCGTGCTGGAGCGCCTGGACTTCGCGCTGGACCGCGGCGCCACCCCCCTGGCGGAGATCGTCGGCTACGGCAACTCGGCCGATGCGTTCCACGTCAGCGCCCCGGAACC
>DATFEC010000033.1:0-3194 GCA_035251655.1 Candidatus Limnocylindria bacterium
GCCGCCGCTGCTCGACCTCCTCGAGTACCTCGCCACGTGGACCCGGGACCACCCGGTGCTGATCGTGGCCCTCGCCCGGCCGGACCTGCTCGACCACCGGCCGAGCTGGGGGTCGGGCCGGATGGAAGCCTCACGGCTGCAGCTCGAGCCGCTCACCCGCGAGGAGACCACCGCCCTGGTCGGCGCGCTGCTGGCCGTCGACGGGCTGCCCGAGCAGCTGCGCGGGCAGGTGCTCGACCGGGCCGAGGGAAACCCGCTGTTCGTGGAGGAGACGATCCGGCTCCTCATCGAGCGGGGGATCGTCGTCGAGCGCGACGGCCGGTGGGTCGCTGGCGCCGCGATCGGGGAGCTTGAGGTGCCGGAGACGATCGAGGCCCTCATCCGGGCTCGCCTGGACGCCCTACCCCGCGAGGAGCGGTCCGTGCTGCAGGGCGCATCGGTCATCGGTCGCGTCTTCCAGCGGTCCGCGGTGGCGATGCTGATGGAGGAGCCGGTCGATGCCCAGCTCGAGCAGGCCGTCCTTCGCGACATGGTCAGCGAGGAGCCCGCGGCCGACCCCTCGTACCGCTTCAAACACATCGTCATCCGCGACGTGGCCTATGGGTCCTTGCCGAAGGCTCGTCGGGCCGCCCTGCACCGACGGACCGTGGAATGGCTGACCGATTGGGCCGGCGACCGGCTGGACGAGTTCGTCGAGATCGAGGCCCACCACCTGGAGCAGGCCGTCCTGCTCCAGGCCGAGCTGGAGGGTGACGCCGATGCCGCCGTGGTCGACCAGGCAGTGGCGGCGCTGAGCCGGGGCACCGCGAAGGCCGCCGCTCGTGACGACCTGCCGGGCGTGATCTCGTTTGCTCGTCGCGCGTTGGCCGTCGCGCCCCGGCAGGCGGAAGCGCGGCTCGAGATCGAAACAATGCTCCTCGAGGCGCTGTTCGAGAGCGGCGACTATTCCGGTGGCCGGGACCTCGCCATCTCGGTCGCCGACAGCGCGGCCGCCGCCGGGCGGCGGGACCTCCGGGGCAGGGCACTGCTGCGGATCGGTGTCGACACCGCTGTGGGGACCGGAGGTGAACGCGACATCCAGCGCGGAGTCGAGATCCTCCATCAGGCCCGCAAGGAGCTCCGCGCCGCGGGCGACCTCGCCCACGAGTCCGACGTCCTGTACTACCTCGGCTTCGGTGGTCTGATCGACGGCAACCTCGAGGCCGCGCTCGCCGCGTGGCAGGAGGCAGCGGCACTCGCGCAGCAAGCCGGTGACGCGGGGCGGGAGATCCGCGCGCTGCAGCGGGTCTCCCACATCCTGTTCGACGCCGGGCGGCGGGACGAAGCCGAGGAGCTCTTGCGTCAGTCGGCGGAGCGGGCGCCCGAGCTGAGCCTCGTCACCCAGGCCCAGGTGTGGAAGTCACAGGGCCAGTACCTCACCCGCTACGGCGTGGACATCGAGGCGGGTCGGGCGCTCCTGGAACGTGCCCTGGAGGTCGGGGAGCAGTCTGGAGACTTTGACCTGAGAGTCGGATCGCTGACCGGCCTGGCGGAGACTGCGGTGGTCACCGGGGACAAGCCCGGGGCATTGCGCTGGGCAGCGATCCACCTGGACCTGGTCACGGCCCTGGAGCAGGGGTGGATGGTCGCCGCCGCCGAGCACTGGATGGCCCAGGCCATGCTTGCCTCCGGAAACCCGGCCGCAGCCGAGCCCCACGCCCACCGCGCGGTCGAGTCTGCGACCGGGGACGACGTCTCGATCGCGGCCAACGCCCAACTGGACGTCGCCCGCGTGCTGGACGCGCTCGGCCGTGAGTCCGAAGCGGAAGCCGCGTTCTCCAGGGCCGGCGAGGCGTTTCGCGAACTGCCCTTCCAGACCGATGTCGCGGGGTTCGACCTGGCCCTCGGTGCGTTCCACATCGCCAATGGACGATCGGAAACCGGCGATCCACTGGTCGCCAAAGCGCGTGCCGCATTCGAGGCCTTTCTCGGTCCGACGACCCCGTACCTCGGCTTCGCCGACACCGTCGTTGCCGCGGCGACGGCCCGCGCGGCCGCGCGTTGACAGCCATTCAACCCCGGCGTTAGGATCGAAACCACCCGATTTGGCACTCTCAGCGGTAGAGTGCTAGCATTCTGATCGAGATATGCCAGAGCGTTCGCAGCAGGCTGCCACCCAGTCCCGCCCGCCGGTCGACCTGACCGAGCGGCAGCGCGCCGTGCTTCGCGCGGTGGTCGAGGACTACGTCCTGAGCGCGGTGCCGGTCGGCTCCCGGGCGCTCGTCCGCCGCTATGGGCTGACCGTGAGCCCGGCCACCATCCGCAGCGCGATGGCCGACCTCGAAGCGCTTGGGCTGCTGACCCACCCACACACGTCCGCCGGACGCGTGCCGTCCGACCTCGGCTACCGCTACTACGTCGAGGCCCTGATGCGCGAGTCGGAGCTCGATCGGGCCGACACGCTCATGATTCGCCACCAGTTCTCGCAGGTGCAGCTCACGTCCAATGACTGGCTGCGCCTGGCGGCCTCGACGCTCGCCGCATCCACGCGCGCAGCCGCGGTCGTGACCCCCGCGCGCTCACGCCGAGCGAAGTTCGCCCACCTCCAACTCGTCGATCTCGCGGATCGGGCGCGGATGGCGGTGGTCGTCCTGACCGACGGTACCGTCGTCGAGCGCCACCTCGATCCCGCCTCGCTGACCCGCGCCGCCGGTGGCCCCGCCAGTCAGGAGGACCTCGACGCCGCCGCGGCCGAGTTGAACGCGGAGCTGACCGGCCTGACCGCTCCCCAGGCACGCCGCCGCGGCCGCAAGCTGACCCCGCTCGCCGCCCACGTGGCCGGGGCCGTGGCCGAGATGCTGGAGGAGGCGGACGGTACCTCGATCGAGGAGGTCTTCACCGACGGCCTGGCCTACGTCCTCGACCAGCCGGAGTTCGCGGGCGGCACCGCCCTGCGCCCGGTCCTCGAGGTCCTCCAGCACGCCGACTTCCTCGAGCAGCTGCTCCCCATGGTCACGCGCCGGGGCGGGGTCCACGTGATCATCGGTCGCGAAAACCCGAACGACGCCATGCGTGAGGTTTCTCTCATCTTCGCGCCATACGGGACGCCGGAGCGGGCCCTCGGCCTGCTGGGCGTGCTCGGCCCGACGCGGATGGCCTATCCCCGCGCCATCCCCACCGTCCGTTTCGTGTCGTCCGTCCTGAACGACCTGATC
>DATFEC010000032.1:0-8541 GCA_035251655.1 Candidatus Limnocylindria bacterium
ATCGGTCGCCAGGCCCCAATAGGCCGCCATCAGGGCCTTCGTGCCCTCGTTCGGCTCGGCAGCCTTCACCTCTTCACGATCGACGCCCATCCCCTCGGCGAAGCGGAGCCACAGCTCCGCGTGGTTGACGTCGCCGTGCTCTTCGTCCCACAGGTTGTCGAGAATCGACTGGCGGACGACCGGGTCCTCGGTCCGGGTGTGGATCGCGGACAGGAGGCGCGGGAAAGCGGACTCGAACGCGTAGTACTGACGCGTGTACTCCTGAATGGCCTCGACCGGCAGCGTGCCCTCCCGCCAGCGCGTGTAGAAGGGGTGGGTGAGCAGGTGGCGATCCCTGATGAGGGCGTCGATGCGTTCGATGAGGTCCATCGGGTCAATCTCCTGTGCGCTCGAGTGGCCATTTAAGAATGGCAGGTCCGTGGCCCTTCCGCATGACACGGTTTGCCCGCCTAGACTGGCTGCGTGACCTGGGATGACGCCTACCGCGGGCAGCCGCCCTGGGAGGTCGGTCGGCCCCAGCGCGTGGTGGTCGGGCTGGAGGCCCAGGGCGCGATTACCGGGAGCGTGCTCGACCTGGGCTGTGGGACCGGCGAAAACGCGCTGCATCTGGCCGAACGTGGCCACGAGGTCTGGGGCATCGACATCTCCGCGGTCGCCATCGAACGGGCGATGGTGAAGGCCCACGCCCGGCGCCTCCCGGTCGTTTTTCTCGCCGCCGACGCGCTCGAGCCCGAGGCCGTGGGCCGAACGTTCGACACGCTCATCGACTCCGGCTGCTTTCATACCCTGAACGACGCCGATCGGGTCCGCTATGCAGCGAGTACCCGTGCCCTCAGCGAGCCCGGCAGCCGGCTCCACGTCATGTGCTTTTCTGAGGCTGAGCCACCCGGCTGGGGGCCACGGCGCGTCACCCAGGCCGAACTGCGAGCCACGTTTACCGATGGCTGGACGGTGGACGGCATTGAGGCCGTCCGATTCGACACCCTGCTTGGGCCGGATGGAGCACGCGCCTGGCTGGCCAGTTTCACACGAGTCGACGGATTGGGAACGACCTAGGGCCGGATCCGACCTCGGTCCCACAAGGCGCGGTGCGCGAGCAGCAGCAGCAGGATTGCGAAGGCAGCTGCGGCGCCAGGGAACACCGGTGGCGTCATCGCGGAATCCGGGAGCTCGTCGGCAACCGGGTCAGCAGTCGGCGCCCCGTCGCCCTCGGGCTGGGTCGGCTCCTCGGCCTGTTGCCCGTCGGTTGGATCAGGATCTTCGGCCGGAGGAGTTGTGTCCTCCACTGACTCCTCAACCTCGCCCTCCGGCTCGTCCGTGGGCTCATCTGTCGGCTCGTCCGTCGGTTCGTCGGTGGGCTCGTCGGTGGGCTCGTCCGTCGGTTCGTCGGTGGGCTCATCTGTCGGCTCGTCCGTCGGTTCGTCGGTGGGCCCATCTGTCGGCTCGTCCGTCGGTTCGTCGGTGGGCTCGTCCGGGTTGCATTCGTCCACCCAGAACGTCTTGTGCTTCTCGTTCTGCTCGTTGACAGCCTCCCAGTTGACACGGTAGTGGCCGGCCGAGAGATCGAACGCCTGGGTCGTGTACGACCCGTCCGCTGGCACCGCGTAGCTTCCGGAGCTGATGACGACCCCGCTGCCGGTCGGCGCCCAATCGACGATCGACCACACGCCGCTCTCTTCCTCCGCACCTTCGAAGACGAGGTAGAACGCGCAGACGTGTGGGTCGTTGTCGTCGGCCGGCTCGAGACCAGACTCTGCGTCGACGACCTTGACCGTCCCCTGGTTGCCGTTGCCGTTGGCACCGCCTGTACCGCCGCTGGCTCCGTTCTCCTTGGCGGCGAATACCGGGGATGCAAGCACCAGGAGGGAAGCGAGAGCGATGACCGCGCTGGCGGGTCGGAGGGTCGTCTTGATCATGCCGGAAGTGTCGGGGCCCCCTTCGCGCCGCGCCATGACGAACTAGTACCTCTGGGGCATCAAGGTCCGGGCGGCCGATCGCAGTTTTGGCGGAAGTGCGGTCTGGTGCAGTACCCGGGGAGGACCATCGGCCCGCGTCGCGACGACCGAGCTGTCGCGTCCGTCACGCACAATGCGGTAGTGCAGCTGATCGACGGTCGCCCGGTCTACTCCGCCAGCGACCTCGTCGGTTTCTTGGCCTGCGAACACCTCACCGCCCTGGACCGAGCGGCGCTGGCCGGGCTGGTGGAGCGGCCGCACCTCGACGATCCCGAGCTGGATGTCCTGCGGCGCCGCGGAGAGCAGCACGAGGAGCGATATCTCGAGACCCTCGAGGCAGAAGGCCGATCGGTGATCAGGATCGCGCTCGACGGGTCGATCAGCGATCACGGCGAGCAGCTGCGAGCCGCCGCCGCCGAGACGGAACGCGCGATGGCGACCGGGGCCGACGTGATCTACCAGGCGACGTTCTTCGACGGTACCTGGCGGGGACACGCCGACTTCCTGCTACGGGTCGACGCGTCAGACCGGCCGAGCCGCTGGGGCGCGTATCACTACGAGGTCGCGGACACGAAGTTGGCCCGCCACGTGAAGGCCGGCGCGGTCCTTCAGATCTGCACCTACGTCGACATGCTGACCGCCATCCAGGGCATCGAGCCGTCGCAGCTTCACGTCGTCCTCGGCGGATCAGCGGGCGGGCTGCGGACGCTGCGGGTGGCGGACTACATGGCCTACTACCGACTCGCCCGCTCCCGCTTTGACGCGGCGGTTGGTCCGACCGCGCCGGCGGCGAGCTATCCCCCGGCTCCGACCTACCCCGAACCGGTCGAGCACTGCGAGGTCTGCCGCTGGAGACTCGTCTGCGACCGGCGCTGGCGCGATGACGACCATCTCAGCCTGGTCGCGGGCATCAGCCGACGCCAGCGCCGGGCGCTGGAGGCGCGCACCGTTGGCACGCTGGCGGAGCTCGCGGTGTTGCCGCTCCCGGTCGACCCGCCACTGACCGGCGTGAGCCGCTCCGCCGTGGAGCGGGTACGGGAGCAGGCTCGTATCCAGCGGGAGGGGCGGGAGCGCAACGAGACCCTGTACGAGCTCCTGGTCGATCCTGAACAGCCTGTCGAGCCGGGCGTTGGCCTGGCCGGGCTCCCGCCGCCATCCGCCGGGGACCTGTTCTTCGACATCGAGGGTGACCCGTACGCTGCCGCGGACGGCCTCGACTACCTGTTCGGGGTGATGGACCTTGACGGCGCCTGGCATCCCATCTGGTCGCGCGACGCGGACGGGGAGTTCACGCTCCACGGCGAGAAGCGGGCCTTCGAGGCGGTCGTCGACCTGTTCATCGCACGACTGTGGAGCGATCCCGAAGCCCACATCTACCACTTCGCTCCGTACGAGCCGACGGCCCTGAAACGGCTCATGGGACGTCACGCCACGAAGGAGAACGAGGTTGACCGGCTCCTCCGCGGCGGGGCGCTCGTCGACCTCCACCGCCTGGTTCGCCAGAGCATCCGCGCATCCGTCGAGGGGTATGGCATCAAGCGCCTCGAGCCCCTGTACGGGTTCACTCGGTCCGTGGATCTGCGGGACGCCGGCTCGAGCATCGTCGCCTTCGAGCAGTGGCTGCAGCTGGGGGAAGGCGACCGTCCGAGCGCGGATCACCTCGCTCGGATCGAGGGCTACAACCGCGACGACGTGGTCAGTAACCGCCGACTGCGAGACTGGCTGGAGGAGCGCCGCGACGAGCTGGCGCAACGGACCGGGACGCCGGTCCCGCGACCCGGCCCGCGCGACCCGGAGCCGACCCCCGGCCTGAACGAGCGACAGATGGTCGTCGCGGCCATGGCGAATCGGCTCACCGCCGACGTCCCGGACGAAGACCGCAGCCCGGAGGAACAGGCGCGGTGGCTGCTGGCCCAGCTCCTCTCCTGGCATCGGCGCGAGAAGAAGAGCTCGTGGTGGCTCTTCTTCCACCTGAAAGACGAGCTGACCGATGCCGAGCGGATCGAAGCCAGCGAGCCCCTGTCCGGGCTCGAGTACATCGGTGTGGTGGAGGAGTCCGCCCGGGCACGGGTGCACCGCTACCGCTTCCCGACCCAGGAGTACGAGGTGAAGGTCGGGGGGACGGTGGTCGATCCCAACACCTGGGGCATCGCCGGCGCGGCGAAGAATCCCGGCGACGTCGTCGCCCTCGACGAGGGGGAGCACACGATCGACCTGCGCCGCACGACGCGGAACTTGGCGCCGCACCCGACTGCGCTCATCCCGTTCGACGACTACCGGACGCCCGAGCAGGAAGACTCCCTCCTGCGGCTGGCCGAATGGGTCGCCGATCACGGTCTCGCGGTCGACGGCCCACATCGGGCCGCGCTGGACTTGCTGCTGGCCCGTGCCCCGCGGGTCGGCCAGCCAGATGGCGCTCCCCTTCGGGAACCGAACCAGGCGGACCTGCAGGCCGCCCGTCGACTCGCGCAGGCACTCGACCGATCCACGCTCCCGGTCCAGGGCCCGCCCGGTTCGGGAAAGACATACAGCGGAGCCCGGATGGCACTCGACCTCGTCCGGGCCGGGAAACGCGTCGGCGTCACGGCAAACAGCCACAAGGTCATCACCAACTTCCTGACCAAGCTGCTGGAGGCCGCGGCGGAAGGGCAGGTTGCGGTCAGCGTCATCCAGAAGCCCGGGAAGGACGATCCGGCCCTCGATCACGCTGCGGTTCAGTCCGCGGACTCCAACGAGGAGGTGCGCGACGCCCTCCAGTCGCGAGCCGTGACCGTAGCGGCGGGGACGACCTGGCTGTGGGCTCGGAAGGACATGATCGGCACCGTTGACACCCTGTTCGTGGACGAAGCCGGCCAGATGTCCCTCGCGAATGTGCTGGCGGCCGCAGGGAGCGCCGAGTCCGTGGTCCTGCTGGGCGATCCACAGCAGCTCGACCAACCGCTCCAGGGCTCGCATCCGCCCGGGGCCGATCGCTCCGCGCTCGCCCACCTCCTCGGCGAGCGCGCAACCATCGCCGACGACCGTGGCCTGTTCCTCGAACGGACGTGGAGACTGCACCCCGATCTCTGCGCCTACACCTCGGAGGTCTTCTACGAGAGCCGGCTCGAACCAGAGCCGCACCTCAGCGTGCAGGGAATCAACGGCCAGGGCGCGCTGAGCGGGACCGGGCCACGACTGGTCGATGTCGCGCACGAGGGGAACGACAACGAGTCACCGGAAGAGGCGGCCCGGGTCGCGGAGCTGACCAAGGTGCTGGTGGACGGCGGGGCGACCTGGATCGACGAACACGGGCACGAACGTCCGATCGGCTGGGACGAGATCGCGATCGTGGCCGCATACAACTCCCAGGTCGGCGAGATCCGGAAGCTGCTCCCCCACGCCCGCGTGGGGACGGTGGACAAGTTCCAGGGCCAGGAGGCGCCGATCTCGGTCTACAGCATGGCCTCCTCGTCGGCGGAAGACGCGCCGCGAGGGATGTCGTTCCTCTACAGCCGGCATCGCCTGAACGTGGCCACCTCGCGGGCCCGGTGCATGGCCGTGGTCGTGGCCTCCCCTGACCTCCTGCGCGTCCGTGCGCGGTCGCCGGAGGAGATGCGCCTCGCGAATGCCCTCGCCCGCTTCGCGGAGATGGCGCGGGGCTGAGCTACCGGGCCGTGCCCTCGGCGGACCCGGTCACCGGCGTCTCCGACACGTTGTGCAGGAAGCACGAGATGGCGTGGTCGCCCTGGTCCCACGACTCCTCGGTCGGCGTCAGGGTGCTGAAGTACCAGGTTGACTCGTCATAGCTGATGCCGATGTACGTGTCGAAGCCCCGTACACACTGGTCCTCCTCCCAGGCCGTGTACGGCTCGTCGATGTCCGACGGGAGCTCACCGGCTGGGTACTCCGCCACAACGTAGACCTCGTACACGTGGGCCTCAGTGCACGGAATGGCGCGGACGTCGCTCACCTCGCCGCCGTCGGTCGTGTCGCCGCTGGTGAGGTCGAAACAGTCGCCGACCCGAAGGTCCTGGACGCTGAGGTCGCCGGCGCCGGTGATCTCTCCTCCTTCTCCGCGTCGGGCCGCGAAGAACAAGGTGCTGCCAACCACGATGAGACCGATGACGCCGTAGCTCACCAGGCGCCATGGGATCTGCCTTCCACCGGTCCCGGCTGCGGCCGGAGTCGTCGCCGCCGCGAAATCGCCCGGGGCGTCAGCCGGTGGCTCTGAGCCACGCTCCAGTCCGCAGGTCGAGCACGCGGTCGCGGCTCCGTCATTTGAGGCAAAGCACCGGCGACAGACCCAACGTCCATCGCCGGCCACACCGGTCGCGGCCGCGGGAGCGAGGCCAGCAGGAGACACCTGGACCGGGGTCGACGAGGTGGGCACGGTGGTCGACGGGGTGGTCGGGGTGGCCGGCGGGGTGGGCGGCGGAGTCGCCTCCGAGCCTGCAGGCGCTTTCGGTGGCCCATCATTGACGGTGAACGTCGCCGACATTCCGCGCGGCGTGCCGCAGTTCGGGCATGAGCTGAGGTCGGCGCTCGCCGATGTGAAGCACCGTGAGCAGATCCAACGTTCGCTCATAACTTCTCCCGATGCGCAGCATAGGCCGCCACGAATTCGACCTGTCGCCGCGTTTCGACCGCGGTAGGGTGTCGAACCGCACGCAGGTGAGCAATAGCCCCATCGGGGGACTCTCCGGCAGCCACCAGGGCGCACGCCACGATCGTTCCTGACCGGCCGACACCGCCCATGCAGGCGACGACCACGTCCGACCCGGCCCGGGCCGCGTCAATCTCCTGCAGCAGCGCATCCACCGCTGCCACCGAGGATGGGGCCGAACCATCCCGGATCGGCATCCGTCGGACGTGGACGCCTGCGGCCTCCGCGTGGACGACCAGGTCCGGGTCGCCCCATCGGCGAAGCTCCTGGTCCTCGACCAGGAGCACGAGCAGCCCGGTGCCCAGCGAACGAAGGCGATCCAGGTCGGTTCGGGCGTCGCGGCGGTACACCAGACCGGGGTATCTGACCGATTTGCCGCGCTTGCCGGGCAGGATGGTCAGACCCAGGCGGCCAGGCCGCCCATCAGCGAGCAGCGACGGATCGACCCAGTCGACGTGAATCGGTGGGTCTTCCGGCGGTTCCCGGAGCGTCTCCGATGACGGATCAGCCACGACACGATGCTACCGGCGACTCCGCGTAGAGTGTCGGCCGATGAGCCGCCGACGGCGCACCCAGGCCGTGCCGCAGACGGCCGGGTCGCGTCCGCGGTCCCGGCCGCGACTCCCTGTCGACCGATCAGGCGGCCGGCGCCCGAGCCGTGGCACGACCCTCGTGCTGGGGGTCGGCCTCGTCCTCATGGTGGTCGGCCTGGCCTCGGTCGTCTCCGACCTTCCGGCCTCGCCGAGCCCCACCCCAGCTACCGGTCCGCTGCCAATCACGTTCGGGCTCGCGCTCGATCCCGACACATACCTGGTGACTCAGCCGGCTTCGGCATTCACCCGTGACGACCCGTTTGCCTATTCGGTCAATCCGCCGGTCCATCCGGGCGTGCCCGACGTCTATGTCGCGGTGACGACGTATGAAGCGGGTCAGGAGGTCGTCCTCCAGCCGCCGAGCCCCCAGCGGCTGCTCCCCGAGCCCGCCAGCTTTGGCTACGAGACGACGACGGCCAACATGATCGCCGGCTTCGGCTATGGCTGGTTCACGATGAAGATCTACCTGCAGCCGGAGGGTGCGGTCTACGCGCAGGGCCGATTCGAGATCATCGATCCGGCCGCCCCCGAAGTCGCGCCGTAGGCGCACAACAAAGGGACCGGGGAGCTGTGCCCATTCCCCGATCCCTCGTCCCCCGATGGTGCGAACCGGTCCGCCGTGTGGCGGGTGCCCACACCGGTTCGTTCGAGACGGAACCTAACCCGACCGCACCGGCCCTGTCAATACCTAATTGACCGCCACAGCCTCGGCACTTAACTCGTACGCACCCTGGAAGTCGCCGGCCTCTGCCCGCAGCTCGGCCCACTCGCCCAGCAGCTCGCGGAGGCGCCCCTGACCGGAACCGGCCCGGGCCAGCTCAGCGGCTGCAGCGTACCGTTCCTCCGCCCCGGCGCGGTCGCCGCGAGCGCGGGAGATCCGGGCGGCGGTCACCAGGGCAAGCGTCTCGACCAGGCGGTTCCCGGTTTCGCGGGCGAGCTGGTGCGCGCGGGCCGCCAGGGCGAGTGCTCGATCGTGCTTCCCCCCGGCAAGCGCGATCTGGGCCTCGGTGTCCAAAACAGCAGCGAGGAACCGGTCGTCCCCGGCGGCCTCGAACTGCTCATGGGCCTCAGACGCCATCTCGGTGGCGCGGCCCAGGTTGCCCATGGCCAGGTAGGCCAGGGCGAGGTCGTTCTCGATGGTCGCCGACTCGAACGGGGCGCCCGGGGCGCGATACAGCGCCAGGCCCTGCTGGCCGACGCGAATCGCCGCCTCCACGTCCCCGGTCTCGCGATAGCTGATGGCCAGGTTGAACAGAAACGTTGCCCGGCGCCGATCGTCGAGGTCGTCGGCCAGGCCCCGCGCCTCCTCGAGGTATGCCAGTGACCGCGCATGCTCCCCAACGCGGGATTC
>DATFEC010000029.1:0-2641 GCA_035251655.1 Candidatus Limnocylindria bacterium
GGCGACCATCAACCGCTGCTCGGCTCGGGCCAGGGCATCGGCAGCTGCCTCGGCCTGCGCCTGCTGCTCGAGGTACGTCGCATGCCTCCGGCGGGCCTCGCCGAGCTCCTCTTCGCGGGCGGTGAGGTCCCGCATCGCCGACCGCAGCGGTCCCTTGGCCACGGACGTGTCGGCCCCGACCGCGCGACGGCGGTGCTCGCGCAGGCGCTCGATCGCGCCGGCGGCGGTGGCATCCGTCCCGTGGGCGGCGGCCGCCCGCTGCATGTGCTGTTGGAGCGCGTCCGCGCTGTCGGCCACGGCCAGCATCTCGCCCTGTCCGACGGCGAGCGTCGAGGCAAAGGCATCGCGATCGAGGCCGAGCCAGATCGACGCGTCGGGGGTCCCATCCGGCCGCGTGATCTCGGCCGACACGTCGACCCCGAGATCGAGGTCGGTGGCCCGGCAGGCGACCTTGCCCAGCAGATCCTGGACGAGGTCGATCCGCCGGCCGGCGAGATGGATGCGCGCTTCGACCGCCCATCGGTCCGGGTCGTCCCACGGGCGATGCCGGTCCTCGAGGGCCGAGGCCTCCTTCGTCGAGCTGCCGCGGCCGCGACGAACTCCGGTGAGGGCCATGCGGATGGCGGCGTGCCAGGTGGTCTTGCCCGCTTCGTTCGGCCCAAAGACGACGTTCAGTCCCGGCCCAAGCTCCAGGCTCTGATCCCGCAGCGCGCCGAAGGTCCGTGCGGTGACCCGCTCGATCCACATCGGTCAGGCGACCTCCAGGTCCGCGCGGTCCTCGAAGGCTCGCAGGCCCAGGAGGATGACGCGGCTGCGGCGATCCGGGTCGGGGATCTCGAGCGCGGTCCGCAGGAACTGCCCTCGCACCGTCGCCTCGTCGGCGATGGCCGCCAGGTCGTACCCGACCGTGATCCGCTCTCGGCGGATGACGAGTCCGTCCAGGTGGCCGCCGAGGGCGGACAGGTCCGCGCCGTCGATCCGGACCACCGGGGCCACGGTCCCGGTGAGCGTCACCCGGACCGAGCCGCGGAGGCCCCCGACCACGGCAGCGACCCGCTCCCGGACATCGTCGGCGTGCTCGCAGCCGTCGAGCGCGACCTCCACGTCGTGGACCTGGCTGACGGCGACGATCCGCCGGTCCCGGAGCACCGAGCCGTCGGGCGACACGGTGGCCAGGACGGCTCCCCGATCGCCAGCTTCCCCGAACTCCAGCGGGTCGGGATTGCCGGGGTACGTGTGACGGTCCGCGTCTTTCGGCACGTGGAAGTGGCCAAGGAATGCGTGGGCGAACCCGGCGCTCCCGATCTCCGCCGCGTCGAACGGGGCGTGCGGCTGCTTGCCGCTCTCCTGCGCCGTGAGCCAGCTCCGCTCGGAGGCATGGGCCAGGGCGAGGTGGATCCCCTCCCCCGTGGCCCGTACCGTGCCGAAGAAGCCGTCCGTGTTGGCCGGAGCGCGGTGGGCGGCTCCCCACAGGGTCACCCCGTCGCCGAGGGAGACGGGCACGAGCTGCGCATCGGTGAAGACGTGCACGTTCGGGCTCCAGTGGGTCACCGCATACGGGCTCTGCGGCCCATACCAGTCGTGGTTGCCGGGGGCGAGGTAGATCGGCCTGGTGCTGCGGGCGAAGCTGGCCTGGAGAAAAGCGACAGTGTCCGGCTGGACGCGGTCGTGCTCGAACAGGTCGCCGGCGCACAGGATCGCATCCACCTGCTCGGCATCGGCGAGGGCCAGGATTCGGGCGAGCGTGTCCCGCCGATGCTGCCGGCGCC
This sequence comes from Candidatus Limnocylindria bacterium, assembly GCA_035251655.1. Taxonomy (GTDB): domain Bacteria; phylum Chloroflexota; class Limnocylindria; order QHBO01; family QHBO01; genus DASTEQ01. The sequence goes on from DATFEC010000029.1 coordinate 1,770, forward strand.
GTCGGGCGGCCTCGGGCTCGAGCCAGGCGAAGGGGGCGTCGAGATGGAGATCCGCGAAGTGCAGCAGCTTCATCGGCGGCAAGGATACGGTCCGCGGCGTGACAGGTCGGGCGTCGCGGGTTACGCCTCCCGACCGCGCCGCAGCTCGACCACCAGCAGGATGATGGCGACCACCAGCAGCAGGTGCACGACCGGACCGATCTCCAGCAGCAGCCCGATCAGCCAGCCGACCACGCAGAGAGCGATGCCGACCCAGGCCAATGAGACCCCGTTCATGGAATGGGGTTGGTGAGTGCCACGAGGCCAAGGACTGCGGCGATGATGGCCAGGCCGATGAGGGCGACCGCCACGGTGGCCGCCACCTCGCGGCCCGTCACCCGGCCAGGACCTCGACCAGCTGTCCCAGGTGCTCGACGGGCTTGACGCGCGGGAGCACGTGCTCGACGCGACCGTCCGGACCGATGACGAACGAGGTCCGCTCGACGCCGTGATAGGTCCGACCCATGTAGGTCTTCTCGACCCATGTGCCATATGCGTCCGCGGCCCTGTGGCCTTCGTCCGACAGGAGTCGGTGGCGCAGGCCGTACTTGTCACGAAACTTCACGTGGCTGGCCACGCCGTCCGGAGAGACGCCGAAGATCTCCGCGTCCAGGGCTTCGGCCAGGGACCAGTTGTCCCGCAGGGCACACGCCTGCGCCGTGCAGCCGGCCGTGTCGTCCTTCGGATAGAAGTACAGGACGTAGCGCCGCCCGGCGAGACTCTCGGAGGTGACCAGGGAGCCGTCGTCGGCGTGCATGGCGAAATCGGGGGCCTTCGCGCCGACCTTCGGGTAGCTCACCGCCGGGCCATCCTAGCGCAGGCCGATCGAGAGC
>DATFEC010000015.1:0-2253 GCA_035251655.1 Candidatus Limnocylindria bacterium
CCTGTTTGCCGGCGTGATCGGGGCCGGGATCCCGACCATGGCCTGGATCATGGGCATCCGGATCCTCGGCGCGCCGCGGGCGGCGATCATCTCGACCCTCGAGCCGGTGATCGGCATCGTGCTCGCCGCCCTCCTGCTGGCCGAGCTGCCGACGCCGCTGCAGATCGTGGGCGGTGCCTGCATCGTCGTCGCGGCAGTCGTCGTCCAGCGCCGGCCGGGCGTGGAAGCGGCGGAGCACGAAGCGGTTGAACCCGAGCCATCGTCGGATCGCTCTATCCTGCCGCGGTGACGAACCGACGCTCGATCCTGCTTTCTGCCGCGGTCTGCGTGGCGCTCGTCGCCTGCTCACCCAGCCCCGTCGGCTCGGTCGACGGCTCGGGGAGCCAGCCCGCCGAGCCCACCACGAGCGCCGGCGCAAGCCCGGCCCTGACCCCCGACCTGCCACCGAGCGTGGATCCGACCCCCGTACCCACTCCGCCCATCCCCGCCGACGCGCTGCTCCCCAACCTGGTCATGGAACCGCTGGCCGAGTGGCGCGTGGAGTTCCGCAACGACCGCCGGCTGCTCAGGGTGACGACGATCTTCAGCAACTACGGGGTCGGGGCGATGGAGCTGACCGGCAGCCGGGCGGACACGAGCCAGCCGACGATGAGCATGACCCAGATCGTTCACCTGTCGGGGGGTGGCACCGTCGAGGTACCGACCCCCGTGCGCGCCGAGTACGCAGGCGATGGGCATGACCACTGGCACTCCCAGCGGGTCGTGACCATGGAGCTCACCCCGGTCCTCGACCCGGGGACCTCGCGTTACGGCAGCAAGCTCGACTTCTGCTTCTTCGACAACATGCGCACGAATGCCGCGATCAACGGCTCTCCCAGCAGCGGGTTCTATCGGTTCGCCTGGTGTGGCGAGCCGGACGACCTGACCGTCCGGATGGGGTTGTCGCTCGGCTGGGGTGACCGATACCAGTGGAGCTTCGAGTACCAGTGGGTCGACATCACCGGGCTGGCCGGCGGCACCTACACCCTGACCGCCACCGTCGATCAGCCGAATGACTTCCTCGAGACCGATGACACCGACAACTGCACCACCTCCCGGATCCAGATCCCGGCCGCTGGTGAGGGGCAGATCATCGTGGTCGAGGACAACCAGGTGCCTTGCAGCACCTAGTCCTTGCCTCTATGCCATCAGGGCAGCGTGGACGGCCTGCGCGGCCTGTGCCGCGAAGCCGACCGGGACTTCGGCCCACACCACGCGCAGGCCGCCCTCGTCGAACGAGCCCTCCCCGTGGGCGGGAAGCGGCAGCAGCTCCGGCATCCGGTCCGCGGGCCCGACGAGGCTGATCCGGGCAATCCGTTCCTTGCGATCGACGGCCAGGATCATCGCGTCCCGCGCATCCCCTGCGGGACGTGGCACGACCTCGGTCGCTGGCGCCTCGCCGTCGACCGAGCGCACGACCAATCGCAACCGCCCACGGCGAGCCCGCCGCACCGCGACCGGGTGGACCACCTCCGCCCCCAGCTCCCCGAGCAGCTCGAGCTGGAGCGCGCTGACCGCGGGAAGCAGCCGCGCCGACGGGACGAGGTGCGGATCCGCCTCCCATACGCCGCCGACGTCCTTGAACAGCTCGCACCGATCCGCGCGCAGGGCCACCGCCAGCGCCACCGCCGACAGGTCGGTCCCGCCCCGGCCGAGGGTGGTCAGCTCACCGTGGGCGCCGATTCCCTGGAAACCGGCCACCACCGGAACGAGGCCGTCGGCCACCGCCAGGCGGAGGGGCCGCGAGTAGACGCGCCGCACCGCCGCACCGAGGTGAGCGGCCGCCGTCCGGATGCCGGCCTCCGCCCCGCTGAACGAGCGGGCAGGAAGGCCGTGGGCCTCAAGCCCAAGCGCGAAGAGCGCGGCCGACAAGGCCTCTCCGGTGGCCAGCGCCCGGTCCGTCTCGCGCGCCAGCGACGAGTCCGGAGCGTGCGCCCCATCTCCGCGTAGGGACGCGCCGCCGTCGGGCAGGAGCACGGCTGCCGACGAGAGGATCGCGTCGGTCACGCCCTCGAAGGCGGAGACCACGACCACCGAGCGCAGCCCCGCGGCCCGCTGGCCGACGACAACCGCGACCGCGGCGGCGATGTCCTCCGGCCGGGTCAGCACTGACCCGCCGAACTTGTCGACCACGATCGGGCCCGGGCTGCTCATGGCGCGGACTCTAGACGACCGACCGATGGGCAGGCGGTACCCTCGCCGGGTGCCTTCGCT
>DATFEC010000106.1:0-2205 GCA_035251655.1 Candidatus Limnocylindria bacterium
AAGGGCGAGTCGCTGGTCGACACCATGCGGACCCTGGAGCGGACCGGGATCCGAATGATCGTCCTGCGTCATGCGTCCAGCGGGGCGCCGTACCTCGCCGCCCGCTCACTGGAGCACGCGTCCATCGTCAACGCCGGGGACGGATCTCACGCCCACCCGACCCAGGCTCTGCTCGACGCCCTGACCCTGCGCCAGGCCCTCGGCACGCTGGAGGGGGCGCGGATCGTGATCGTCGGGGACGCGGCGCACTCGCGGGTCGCCCGCTCGAACCTCCACGCGCTGGGCGCACTGGGGGCGTCGGTGGTGCTCACCGGGCCTCCGGCGTGGGTCTCGCCGTTTGCCAGCTGGCAGGGCGTCACCGTGATCGGCGATCTGGAGCGTGCCCTGGACGGTGCCGATGCGGTCATGGCTCTCCGGGTCCAGCTCGAGCGCGCTGCCGGCGGTGGCGTGCCGTCGCTCGAGGAGTACGTCGCTGGCTGGGGCCTGACCGCGGCCCGGCTGGCGCGGGCATGTCCCGAGGCCTGGGTCATGCATCCCGGACCGGCGAACGAGGGCGTGGAGATCGCCGCGGAGCTGTCCACCGCTCCCCGCTCGCTCATCGGGCGCCAAGTCGAGAACGGCGTCCCGATCCGGATGGCGATCCTGTCGCTCCTCGTCACCGAGGCGGCTGACCGATGAGCGGATGCGACCGATGAACGGCTTCGCCCGCTTCGGCTCCCTGGCCGATACACCGGCGAGCTTCGTCCTCCGCGGCGTGCGCATCGTCGACCCCAGCGAGGGGACCGACATGGTCCGCGACCTGGCCGTGGTCGACGGCGTGCTGCGCGACGATCTTGCGCCGTTCGAGATCCCGCGGATCGACGCCTTTGGCCTGGTCGCCGCGCCGGGGTTCTGCGACCTGCACACCCACCTGCGGACGCCCGGCGACGAGGCCGCGGAGACAGTGGTGTCCGGCACCCGGGCCGCGGCCCACGGTGGATTCACGACGGTGTGCGCAATGCCGAACACCGACCCGCCCCTCGACGACCCATGGCGCATCCGTGGCCTGGCTGCCGCCGCGGCCGACGCCTCGGCCCGGGTACGGGTCATTGCCGCTGCCACGCGGGGGCGGGCGGGCGAGGCGCTCACCGACCACGGGGCGCTGGCCGGAGCGGACGCGGTGGCGGTGAGCGACGATGGTGCGGCCATTTCGGACGCGGCGGTGGCCCGCCGCGCGCTGACATACCTGCGCCCGCTCGGTCTGCCGCTGGTCGAGCACGCCGAGGAGCCGAGCCTGGCGGTCGGCAATGTCATGCGGGCCGGCGCGGTGGCCACGCGGCTTGGCCTCAACGGATGGCCGGCCAGCGCGGAGACGACCATCGTCGAACGGGACCTGGCCCTTGCCGCGGAGACGGGAGGCTGGGTGCACTTCACCCACCTGTCCACCTCCACCGCGCTGGGGGCGATTCGCCGAGCACGCCAGGGCGGCGTGCGGGTGACCTGCGACGTGACGCCCCATCACCTGGCCCTCACCGACGGGTGGGTGGCCGGGGACCGGACCTTCGCCTGGGACGTCGACGGCGACGACCCGCCGACTCTTGAGCCCGCGCTCGCCTACGACGGGATGTGCCGCGTCAATCCGCCCCTCGCCCCGGCCGTCGAGGCCATGGCGCTGATGGCGGGGCTCGCCGACGGCTCGATCGACGCGATCGCCACCGATCACGCTCCCCATCCACCCGAGCGCAAGGCGGTGCCATTCGATGAAGCGTCGCCGGGGATGGTGGGCCTGGAGACGGCCCTCGGCATCGGCCTGCTGGCGGTGGCCGCCGGCCGGCTGCGGCTGAGCACGTTGCTTGCCGCGCTCTCGGTCCGGCCGGCGGCGATCATCGGGGAGTCGCGGTCACTGGCGGACGGCGCGGTGGCCGACCTGGTCATCTTCGACCCGACCCGTCGCTGGCAGGTCACGGCCGAAACGCTGGAGAGCGCATCGGCCAACACGCCGCTGCTCGGGATGGACTTGCCTGGGGTCGTCCGATTGACGGTGGCGAACGGACGGGTGACCTATGACGACGGCCTCCTCGGCGCGGCAGAGGGGGCGGTACGGATCACGGCGCGGTGAACCGGATCGGCATGTGGCACGATGCGGGGCCGCATGGCCATCCGCATGAACGAGGAGCTTGACCCCAACGAGGGCCCGGGCCTGGGCTGCTTCACCGTTCAGGCGAT
>DATFEC010000014.1:0-19334 GCA_035251655.1 Candidatus Limnocylindria bacterium
ACCGAGGCGCGGCTTCGGTGGCCCCACGCTCGATGAAGACGACCTGGTTCGCGCCCACCTGCAGCCACGGCCCGACCTCGCCATCCGGCCACGTGACACGGATCTCGATCTCGTCGGCGTCGCCGATCCCGAGATGGACCGGCCCAAGCTGGCCGCTCAGGTGGCCGCCGCCGACGGTCACTTCCCGCAGCAGCATCCGCTCTCCGACCCGGGCCTCGATCCAGGCGCCGATCGCGTCGGGATTTGGGGCTGCCTGGCGGAGGCCGACCGCGACCCAGTTTCCCAGCGCAGGGGGGGCGCCGGCTTCGCCGGAACCGACGTTGCGCCACACCAGCACGTTCTCGCGCCGGTTCACGACGACGAGGTCGAGCAGGCCGTCCTGGTTTAGGTCGACGATGGCCGCCCCCCGGGCCCGCGCGTAGCTCACGATCCCGGCGTCCTCCGCGCCCTCGACGAAGCTGCCGTCCGCCTGCCCGATCAGCAGGTTGCTTGGGTCACGGGCCGCGTAGTCGGGCTGGGCCTCGACGTTGCCCTTGGAGACGAACAGGTCGACGAAGCCGTCATTGTTGACGTCCTGGAACTCGGCATGCCACGCGGTGGACGGCAGCTCGACGTCTCCACGGTAGGGACGGTGGGCGGTTGCGCCACGATCGAGGGCCATGTCGAGGTAGCGGGGCTCCGACGGCCCGTCGGCCAGTACCTGGAGCTTGTTGTCCGCCTGGCTGGTGAGGTAGTACTCCGGATAGCCATCCTCGGTGAGGTCCGAGCTCGCGATGCCCATGCCCCAGATCCGGACCCGCTGCCAACCCTCCTCCGCGGTATAGAGTCGGGGGGCCTCGCCGGGCGCCACTCGCCACAGCTGCTCCTGGCCCTCGCCGAGCTCGGCGTAGTAGTGGCGGTCGTTCGACACGCGCAGGTCGCGACGGCCCGACCGATTCCAGTCGCTGAACAGCATCGACAGCGTGCACCAGCCCGGGCTCAGCGACGTGCTCGACGCAAACCCGTCCCCGGCGGCGTTCGGGCGGACGAGCTCATTGTCGAAGCAGAGCCGGTCGGAATCGGTCGAGGCCTCATCGAGGTAGTGACCGATCGCCAGCGTCGGCCAGCTGGAGGCGGCCTCCCACGTGGCGCTGAAGGCCGTGGTCCAGGCCTCGCCGCCTTCGAATCCCCAGGCCTCGTTGGCCCGTTCGAACCGGCAGTCGCCGAGTCCTCGGAGAAGGACGTTCTCCCCGTGACGCAGGACGGCCAGGTCCACCCGCCCGTCGCTGTCGATGTCGATCGGGTAGGCGCCTGTCACCCGGGGCAGGTCGGTCTCGTCGGCTGGGAGTCGGTCGAAGCGAAGCTCACCACCGGCGGCGCTGTCGTTGGTGAAGAGCGCGGCCAGCTCCTCCCCGCCGGCCAGGTAGAGGTCGACCCGGGCGTCGTCGTTGCAGTCGAAGGCCGCGACCCCACCGCCGACGAAGAAGTCGAACTCGCCGTCGTACCGATGGTCGATCCCCGCCACCTCGGCCTCCTCGACGAAACGAGGGGCTGGCAGCGCGGTGGCGAGCCCGGCCGGTCGGAGAGCGCTCGCCATCCCGAGGAAGGCCACCAGCAGGATGGCAGTAGCGACCACCCCGACGGCGACCCAGGTCCGCCTCACCGGCTCACCATCGGGTGTCGCACGGCCGGTATTGAAGCACACCGACTCCCGATTTCCCGCTGTCGCCGTCCGGTCCGGGTCTACCGCCGTGGCACCCCGTACCATCTGACCTCGTGCGCTCGATCCTGCTCTGGTGCGCGCGGAACTCATGGCTGCGCCGGACCATCCCGCGTCTGCCGTTCGCACAGCGAGCGGTTCGACGGTTCATGCCCGGGGAGGACATGGAGGACGCCTTGCGGGCCGCCGGTGACCTCCAGGCCCGCGGCATCCCGTCGATCTTCACCCACCTCGGCGAGAACCTGGCCGAGCTCTCCCAGGCGAAGGAGGTCGCCGCGCACTACCGCGAGCTCATCGACCGATTCGCCCGCTGGGGGCTCCGGCCGGACGTCTCGCCGAAGCTGACCCAGCTGGGCCTCGACCACGACCCCGATACGACGTTTCGGCTTGCTAGCGGTCTCGCCCGGCAGACCCACGCGGCCGGCGGGCGGTTCTGGATGGACATGGAGGACAGCTCCTACGTCGACGCCACGCTCGACCTGTACCAGCGGCTGCTCGCGGTCCAGCCGGGGATCGGGGTCTGCCTGCAGGCGTACCTGCACCGGACCCCGGCCGACGTCGAGCGCCTCCTGCCTCTCGGGGCCGGCGTCCGCCTGGTCAAGGGCGCCTACAACGAGCCGTCGGACCGGGCACTGCGGGACAAGTCGGACGTGAACGTGGCTTTCCGCGATCTCGCGTTGCGGATGCTCCCGGCCGCAGCGGCGGGCCGGCTGCGGCTCGGGCTCGGAACCCATGACGTCGAGCTCGTCAAGACCATTGCCGCGACCGCGGCCGAGGCCGGCATCCGGAAGGAGGCCTTTGAGGTCCAGATGCTCTACGGCATCCGGGTCGACCAGCAACATCGCCTGCGGGCCGAGGGCTACCGCGTCCGGGTGCTCATCGCCTACGGCGACTACTGGTACCCGTGGTACGTGCGGCGCCTTGCCGAGCGGCCAGCCAACCTGTGGTTCGCCCTGCGCCAGCTTCTCCCCTGGTGACCGGAGGGAACCGCGCGAGGGCCGAGGAGCGTCCATCATCTGTGCGCCGGACGTTCCCGACGATCCTCTCCCTCCTGCTCATCGCCGCCTGCGTGCCGAGCCAGACCGCGACCACCCTGGACGCCGAGGCGGCGCTCGCGCTGGCGGCCGCTCAGGACCCACTGTTCGCGGGCATCGCGCCTCGTGATCCTGGGCTCATCGGTCAGGCAGCCTGGTCGGAGGTGACCGAGACCGATGCTGGATGGCAGGTCGTCTTCCGCATCGGTTGGGGAGACTGCCCCTCCGGCTGCATTGATGAGCACGTCTGGACCTACAAGGTGGCCCCGACAGGTGAGGTCACCCGGATCGAAGAGACCGGCTCGCCGCTGCCGCGGGACTCCGGCATCACCGGCACGGTGGTGGCCGGGCCGACCTGCCCGGTGGTCACCGACCCGCCCGACCCGTCGTGCGCCGATCAGCCGGTGGCCGACGCGGAGCTGGTCATCACGACGCCCGACGGGAGCGAGGTGGGGCGGACGATGAGCGATGCGGCCGGCAACTTCGGGATCACCCTCGCGCCGGGTACGTACTGGCTCGTCGCACGGCCGGTCGAGGGACTGATGGGCACCCCCGAACCGCACGAGTTCTCGGTCGTCTGGGGGATGCCGGGACCCGAGCTGGTGGTCGCCTACGACACCGGGATTCGCTGAGGATCAGTCCTCGGGCAGCTCGAAGTCCGGGTCGATGGGTGCCGTGTTGCCCTCGTGGTCGAAGGTCGGGATCAGGACCCACATGAGGAAGGTCATCGCGCCGCCGAAGAAGACGAGCATGGTCGCGCCCGCCAGGTCCGGGGGCTGGCTGAAGGCGTAGTACGCGGCGGCGGTGATGAACACCAGGGCCGGGAAGAAGAGGTAACGGGCCAGCTTCATCGGGTCGCCATCATACCGATGGGCGTCTCAAACGATCCAGCCGCAATCGGTCCGCCGGACGGCGACCGATCCGGTTGGCCGCGTACCCGCGTCGGGGTCCGCGGCACGGACCAGGCCGCGGGCACTGACCGCGTTATCGGCCCGTTCCAGGGTCGAGCGTCGGACGGATGGGTCAACGACCGGGGGGCCCGCTTCCGCAGCCTCCGGCAGGGCTGAAGACGGGGGAGCAGACTGCTGGACGCGGCCCTCGCGGGCGGTGACCACCGTCTGGTCGGGGAAGGCCAGCCACAGGCCGCGCATCCGGGCCACGAAGTGCTCGGCCATGCCCGGGACGAGGAGGTCGACCTGCCCGACTCCCGATCGGCGGTAGCCGCGCGGCCGTTCATCGGCCCGGACTCGGTCCACGAACGACTGGGCAAGGAGCTCTTCGAGGGCAGCCGTCACGTTGTCGGGGGCCTCGACCCGTGACCGACCGGCCTGGAAGGTGGCCGACCCGATCACCGCCTCGCCGTCAGGCCCGGTGCGGACCAGGTCGAAGGTAACGATGTCCTCGGTGCGTGGATCGCTGTGGCGGGACAGCACCGGCCGAGGATAGCAGCGGCGTCCGGCTAGAATCCGCCCGCACCGACCGAGGAGACCGCGTGGACCTGACCGAGGAGCAGCCATACCGCGAGATGGCGTCGGCCCAGACCGATGACCAGATCGACACCTGGGCCGCGGACCTGTTCATCGACTTCGCGAAGCGCCGCGGGGTCGGTACCGCGATCGCCGCCTTCAACCACGCCGCCGGCCTCGACAGCAGGGGCTTCCAGCGTGTGTTTCTGGTGGGCGGAGGGCCAGACCACGTGGTCGGAATCGACACTGCCGGGGCGCTGGCCGCCCCGATCTTCGAGCTGCCGAAGGCCGTCGCCGGCCTGCGCCGAACCGATCCAGACGCACGCGACAAGCTGATCGACTTCCTCGTCGCCCACCGCGAGGTGATGTCCTACACCCCCTAGGCCCGGGCCGGGTGGGCAGCCCGGCCGGGACTACTCGTCGCGCGAGGCGCGGACGATGGCGATGGCGTTCTCGAGCTTGAGCTTGGTGATGGTCAGGTACTTGGCCAGGTTGTCGCGGTTCGTGCTCGGGATCTGCTCGATGACCTCCTGCTGACGGAGCAGATCCCCCAGCTCATCGACCACCGTGGCCATTCGGCCCTTGAGGTCCATCAGGGCGTCATCGGTGTTCCGGGCCGCGACGGCCACCCCGGCCGCGGTCCGGCCTCGCCGCTTCGGCCGGGCTGCCGCATCCTTGTCTTTCGGCTCCCGGGTGCCCGTGAGGCGCCGCAGCTTGGCGAGCGTCAGCTCGCCGGCCGCCACCCGCTTCGCGAGCTTGCGGCGGGTCTTGTCGTCGGTCACCTTCATGAGCTCGTAGGCGTGGCTGATGGTGTCCTTTCGACCGGCGACGAGCTCGCGGACCTCGGGTGGCGCATCGGTCAGGCGCAGCCGGTTCTCGACGTACCCCTTGTCCTTGCCGATCTTGGCCGCCAGCTGCCGGACGGAGTAGCCGAGCGCCAGCATCTTGCGGTACATGGCCGCCTCCTCGAGCGGCGACACGTCCTCCCGTTGAAGGTTCTCGATGATCGAGACCTCGAGCGCGGTCTCCTCGTCGAACTCGAGGACGACCGCAGGAATGGTTGCCATCCCGGCCAGGCGTGACGCTCTCCAGCGACGTTCGCCGGCGATCAGCTCGAACTGGGCACCGGCCGGCCGGACGAGGATGGCCTGCAGCACGCCGTGCTCGCGGATCGATTCCGCCAGCTCGGTGAGGGAGTCCTCCTCGTAGGAGAGCCGCGGCTGCGCGGGGTTGGGGAGGATCTTCCCGACGGGGATCTCCCGGATCTGGGCCCGCGTCGTCTTCGACTCGATGAGCGAGACGATGCCGGGCGTCAGCTCGGTGGCCGCCGCCTCGTCGAACAGGCGGGCGATGTTGTCTTTGAAGACTGGTGTCCTAGCCAAGCTCGATTACCTCCCGGGCGAGATCGCGGAATGCGTGGGCAGCTGCCGAGCTGGGCGCGTACTCGGTCACCGGTCGGCCGGTGAGGGGTGCCTCGCCGAGTTTCACGGTGTTCTTGATCATGGTGTTAAAGACCCGATGGTCCCCGAGCTCCCGAAGGTTCTCGAGCATCTCGCGGGCGAGGATGGTGCGTCCGTCATAGAACGTCGGCAGCAGGCCGAGGATCTCGAGGTCGTGGTTCAGCTTCAGGCGGATGGTGTTGATAACTTTGATCAGGGCGGTCAGGCCCTTGATGGCGTAGTACTGGGTTTGGACCGGGATGATGACCCGGGACGAGGCGACGAGGGCGTTGATCGTCAGCAGGCCCAGGGTCGGGGGGCAGTCGATCAGGATCACGTCGTATCGCCGATCGGCGGACCCGGAGATCGCGTCGCGGAGCACCATCTCGCGACCGATGGCAGTGAACAGCTCGACCTCGGTCGAGGCCAGCTCCAGCGTGGCCGGGGCGACCGACATGCCCGGCACGCGGGTTTCGACGATGACCTCGTCCAGTCCCAGGCGGTCCTCGTTCAGCACGTCTCCCATCGAGCGATGGACATCAAGCAGCGAAATCCCGAGACCGACCGTGAGGTTTGCCTGCGGATCCATGTCGATGCACAGCACCCGATAGCCAAGCTCAGCCAGGGCGCCACCGAGGTTGATCGTGCACGTCGTCTTGCCGACGCCACCTTTCTGATTCGCCAGCGAGATCACCTTGGTCAAGGCAAACACCTTCCGCGGATACGTTTCGGGCTGCGAAATCGCGAGTTGCGATCCGTCAACGATGATAGGCAGAGGGACGGTCCCAGGTCACCGGGGTTATCCACAACGTCCCGGACTGTCGATGTCTTTGTGCAAAGACGACCCCCTATACTCGGACTTGTCCACCGCCCAGCCCCATCGGGCCCATAGCTCAGTGGTCAGAGCATCCGGCTCATAACCGGCTGGTCGCAGGTTCGATCCCTGCTGGGCCCACATCCTTCTGGAGGATCGGTGTCGACATCCGACAAGCTCGAGCAACTCGAACAACTGCGACGTGACGCCCGGCTCGGCGGCGGCGAGGAGCGACTGGCGCAGCAGCATGCGCGTGGAAAGCTGTCCGCCCGCGAGCGTCTCGAGATCCTGCTCGATGAGGACTCATTCGTCGAACTGGATGCGTTCGTCACTCACCGCACGACCGAGTTCGGCCTCGACGAGGAACGCTATCTCGGCGACGGCGTGGTCACCGGCTGGGGGGCGATCGACGGTCGGACGGTGTTCGTGTACGCCCAGGACTTCACCGTGTTCGGAGGGTCGCTGTCCGAAGCACACGCCGAAAAGATCTGCAAGGTCATGGACCTCGCGGTTGCCAGTGGGGCACCGATCATCGGCCTGGCTGATTCCGGCGGCGCCCGCATCCAGGAGGGCGTCGACTCCTTGGGCGGATACGCCGAGATCTTCCTGCGCAACACCCTGGCCTCCGGTGTCGTCCCGCAGCTGTCCGTGATTCTCGGGCCCTGTGCCGGCGGCGCGGTGTACTCGCCGGCGATCACCGACTTTACGGTCATGGTCGACGGGTCCAGCTACATGTTCGTGACCGGACCGACCGTCGTGAAAACGGTCACCCACGAGGACATCGACTTCGATGGGCTGGGCGGGGCGCGGATTCACAACGAGGTGAGCGGCGTCGCGCACTTTCTTTCCTCGTCGGAGTCCGATGCGCTCCTGCTCGTCCGGCAGCTCCTCGGCTACCTGCCCCAGAACAACGTGGATCCTGTGGCGCGACTCGCGGATTGGTCGGCCCCGGCAATTTCCGGCGACCAGTTGGACGCGGTGATTCCGGATTCGGCGCAGCTGTCCTACGACATGCATCGTGTCATTGCGGGCATCGTCGACGGTGACTCCTTCCTCGAGGTGCATGCTGGATTCGCGCGAAACATCATTTGCGGGTTTGCGCGGATCGAGGGCCGCGTCGTTGGTGTCGTCGCCCAGCAGCCCGACGTGCTGGCCGGCGTCCTCGACATCGATGCATCGGATAAGGCCGCCCGGTTTGTGCGGACGTGCGACTGCTTCAACGTCCCGCTGCTGACCCTGGTCGATGTGCCGGGCTTCCTCCCCGGCGTGGACCAGGAGCATCGCGGCATCATCCGGCACGGCGCAAAGCTGCTGTACGCCTACGCCGAGGCGACGGTCCCAAAGGTGACGGTCATCACCCGCAAGGCATACGGTGGTGCGTACGACGTCATGAGCAGCAAGCACGTTCGGGGTGACCTGAACTTTGCGTGGCCCACTGCCGAGATCGCGGTGATGGGCGTCGAGGGCGCGGTCAACATCGTCTTCAAGGATCGGATCGCGAGTGCCGCCGAGCCGGATGCGGAGCGCGCGGCGCTGTTGACCGAATACCAGGAGCGATTCGCGAATCCGTATGTCGCGGCCAGCCGCGGGTACATCGACGAGGTGATTCGACCCTCGGAGACGCGCAGTCGCGTCGCGGGGGCGCTGGCCGTCCTCGACGGGAAGCGCCAGCCCGCCCCACGGCGGAAACACGGCAACATCCCGCTCTGATTCCCGCGCCAAGCGTCTTTCCGCAAAGACAGTGACACCACCGTTTCGCCGGGTTCTCATCGCCAACCGCGGCGAGATCGCGATTCGCGTCGCGCGGGCCTGTCGCGAGCTGGGCATCGAATCGGTTGCCGTGTACTCCGACGCCGACCGGGACGCACCGCACGTCCGTGCGATGGATCGCGCGGAGTGGATCGGCCCGACTCCGGCGGCGGAGTCCTATCTCTCGGTCGGCGCGATTCTCGAGGCCGCGCGTCGCAGTGAAGCCGAGGCCATCCACCCGGGGTACGGATTCCTCAGCGAGAGTGCGGCCTTTGCGCGCGCCGTCGAGTCAGTAGGCCTGGTGTTCGTCGGGCCACCGGCCGAGACGATGGAGGGGCTCGGCAACAAGCTGGCCGCGCGACGGACAGCGGTGGCCGCGGGCGTTGCGGTGACCCCCGGACTGCTCGTCTCTGCCGCCGATGCGCGACCGTCCGAGGTGGAGGACATCGGGTATCCGCTTCTGGTGAAGGCGGCCGCCGGCGGCGGGGGTCGCGGTGTTCGTCGGGTCGACGGTCCAGCGGAGCTGGATGCCGCGCTGGACGCCGCGCGCGCCGAAGCGGTTGCGGCCTTCGACGACGGCACGGTCTACATCGAGAAGCTCGTCGCACCTGCTCGGCATGTCGAGGTCCAGCTGCTCGGCGACCGCGCCGGCGGGCTGGCGGTCCTCGGAGAGCGTGACTGCTCCATCCAGCGTCGCCACCAGAAGCTGGTCGAGGAAGCACCCGCGCCGAACCTGTCGGCGGCGACCCGTACCGGCCTGGCGGACGACGCGCGGCGCATCGCGCAGGCCGTGCCGTTCCACAACGCGGCCACGGTCGAATTCCTTGTCGACGAGAGCGAGGACCGCTGGTTCCTCGAGATGAACACCCGGCTCCAGGTCGAGCACGGCGTCACCGAGCTGGTCAGCGGCGTGGACATCGTCGCCTGGCAGCTTCGGGTGGCGGCCGGGGAGCAGCTCCCACCCGACGTCAGGGAGCCGACCTCGAGCGGTCACGCCATCCAGGTTCGGATCTACGCCGAGGACCCATGGGTCGGCTTCGCGCCGAGCGCCGGCACGATCATGGCGTGGCAGATGGCGGACGGCCCCGGGATCCGCCTCGATGCCGGCGTCGAGGCGGGGTACGAGCTCCCGACAGCCTACGACCCATTGCTGGCCAAGCTCCTGGTCCATGCCAGCGACCGCCCGGCGGCCGTGACCCGCCTGCGGCGGGCGCTCGACGAGACCGTGGTCAGCGGGATGCCGACCACGCTGGGATTCCATCGCTGGCTGGTCGATCAGCCGGCCTTCACGGACGGGCGGTACGACACGGGGCTGGTGAGCAACGCCTGGGTCGACGGGCCGCCACTCACTGCCCGCGATCGGTCCCTGGCCGCCGCCGCGGTTGCCGGCGCCCGAGGGGAGCTGACCGAGCCGCGCGGTGACACGGACACCCGCCCCGCCGGATTAGACCGAAATGGCGACCGGCCGTGGAGCCGGCTGGCCCGCAGCGAGGCGGTCGACCGTGAGTGACGAGATCGAGATCCTGATCGAAGGCGAGAAAGTGGGCCCGGCGGATGGCTGGTCCCTCGCCTGGGTCGACCATCACCAGCGGGTGGCGATCCTCCGTCGTGGCCCGGACCGAGAGGTCGTCGCCGTCGAGGGGAGTGGCGGCGAGTGGGTGGTCACCGTTCGAGGCCGACCGATCGCCGTCAACGTTCGGAGCCACCGCGACCGCCTCCTGGCCGAGAGCGGCCGCCTGGCCGCACGCCACGGCGGGCCGGCGGAGGTCCGTGCCACCCTGCCTGGGCTGGTCGTCCGAGTCGACGCGGCCCTCGGTGACGAGGTGGCTGCCGGGGATCCGCTGGTCACGATCGAGGCGATGAAGATGCAGAACGAGATCCGTGCCCCACGCAACGGTCGGGTGGTCGCGATCGAGGTCGTCCTCGGCCAGGCCATCACCGGCGGCGCCCTGCTCGTCCGGCTCGCTGATCCCGAACCGTAGAATCGGCCCCGTGACCAGTGGCCCGGGACGCGACGAGGCGACGGGCGACGCCACGGGCCGCAACCCGCGACACGAACGCACCAGCTCCGGGATCGAAATCGACGACGTCTATCGGTCCACCGACGTCGCGGTCGGGCTGAGCGACCGGCTGGGCGAGCCAGGAGCGTATCCCTACACCCGCGGCATCCACGCCACCGGCTACCGCGGCCGGCCGTGGACGATGCGCCAGTACGCCGGGTTCACCTCGGCGACCGAATCGAACCGCCGATTCCGCGACCTCCTTGCCCGGGGCCAGACCGGGCTGTCGGTGGCATTCGACCTCCCGACCCAGATGGGCTACGACAGCGACGACCCCCGAGTCGCGGGTGAAGTCGGGCGGGTGGGCGTGCCGATCGACTCGGTCCACGACATGGAGCGGCTGCTCGACGGGATCGACCTCGGCACGGTGAGCACCTCGTTGACGATCAACGCGACCGCCGCCATCCTGCTCGCGCTCTACGAAGCGGTCGGGCGGCGGCAGGGGGTCGAGCCCGCCCGCCTCCGCGGGACGGTCCAGAACGACATCCTCAAGGAGTATGTCGCGCGCGGGACCTACATCTTCCCGCCCCAGCCGTCCCTCCGGTTGGCGACCGACCTCATCGCCTACTGCCGGTCGGACCTGCCCCACTTCAACCCGATCAGCATCAGCGGCTACCACATGCGGGAGGCCGGCGCGACAGCGGTCCAGGAGCTTGCCTACACCATGGGCAACGCGATCGCCTACGCCGACGCGGCCGTCGCGGCGGGCCTCGCTTTCGATCAGTTCGCCCCGCGACTGTCGTTCTTCTTCGCCGCCCACAACGACCTGTTCGAGGAGGTCGCGAAGTTCCGGGCCGCTCGGCGGCTGTGGGCGCGCATCGCCCGCGACCGGTACGGCGCCGCCGACCCACGAAGCATGACGCTCCGCTTCCACGTCCAGACCGCCGGCTCGACCCTCACCGCCCAGCAGCCGGAGACGAACACGGTCCGGACCACGGTCCAAGCGCTGGCGGCGGTCCTGGGTGGGGCGCAGTCGCTCCACACCAATGCGCTCGACGAGGCGCTCGGGCTGCCCAGCCCAGAGGCCGCCCGCCTGGCGCTGCGAACCCAGCAGGTGCTGGCCCACGAGTCTGGGCTGACCGCGCCGATCGATCCGCTCGGCGGCTCGTGGTACGTCGAATCCCTGACCGATGCGCTCGACGAGCGGGCCACCGCCGAGCTGACGCGCCTTGACGAGCTCGGCGGGCCGCTTGCCGCCCTGGAGGCCGGCTACCAGGCCGGCGCCATCGCCGACGCGGCGTACGCGGACCAACGAGCGCTCGAGGCGGGCGAGTCGCTCGTCGTCGGGGTCAACGCCTTCACCGATGTCGACGACGGGACGGTGGGCGACAGCGCCAGACCGCAGCCGCAGGTCATCGACCCAGCAGCCGAGCGAGAGCAGGCCGAACGCACGGCGGCGGTGCGGACGGCGCGCGACCCGGACACGGCCGCGGCTTCCCTTGATGCGCTGGGCACCGCGGCCCGCGGGACGGAGAACCTCCTGCCCCGCATCCGCGCCTGCGTCGAGGCCGACGTCACCCTCGGCGAGATCGCGGACGCGCTGCGCGCGGCCTGGGGCGAGCACCGGCCGTGAGCATCGCGCCCGGCATTGGACCGATCGACCACGTCGCGGTGGTCGTCCACGACATCGACGCGGCATTGCCGCGCTACCGCGAGCTGCTCGGCCTGGCGCCCGAGGCGGAGGTCCAGTCGATCACGGCCCAGGGTGTACGGCTCTGCTTCCTTCCCACCGGGCCATCCCCGGCGGCACGGGTCGAGCTCATCCAGCCCACCGATGCGGAGAGCGGCGTCGCCCGCTTCCTGGCCTCGCGCGGGGAGGGGCTGCACCACGTGTGCTTTGGCACCACCAACCTAGCCGCTGAGCTGGCCCGTCTGGCGGACGCGGGTGCCGAGCTGGTCGACCGGGTTCCGCGCTCCGGAGCCGACGGATTGGTGGCCTTCTTGCATCCGCGGACTCTCAGCGGTGTCCTGTGGGAGCTGCTGGAACGCGGCGATGTAACCGAGGACGACCCGGCCCGCTAGCCCACCGGCCCTCGCAGCAGTGCTGGAATCTGGAGGGGCGAGTCCGCGACGCGGACGCCCGCCTGGCGGAGCGCTTCGCGCTTCGAGTCGGCCGTGCCCGCCCCGCCCGAGATGATCGCCCCGGCATGCCCCATCCGCCGGCCGGGCGGCGCCGTCCGGCCGGCGATGAACGCGGCCACCGGCTTGGTCATCGTCTCCGCGATGTGGGCTGCCGCCTGCTCCTCCTCGTCGCCACCGATCTCGCCGATGAGGACGACCGCATCGGTATCCGGGTCGGCCTGGAACAGATCGAGGATCTCGATGAAGCTGGTGCCGATGATCGGGTCACCCCCGATCCCGACGCAGGTGGATTGGCCGATGCCTTCATCGGTCAGGGCCTGGACGACCTCGTAGGTCAGCGTACCCGACCGGCTGACCACCCCGACCGTCCCGCGCCGATGGATGTTGCCGGGAATGATGCCGACCTTCGCCTGCCCGACCGACGTGGCCCCCGGACAGTTGGGCCCGACCAGCCGGACGCCCTGTCCCCGGAGGGTGTGATACACGCGGAGCATGTCCAGGGCGGGGATGCCCTCGGTGATGCAGAAGATCAGGCCGATACCGGCCGCGGCCGCTTCCAGCATCGCGTCCGGCGCAAACGCGGCCGGGACGTAGATCACGCTGGTGTTGGCCCCCGTCTCGCGGATCGCTTCCTCCACCGTGTCGAAGACCGGGACCCGGTCGTTGAAGGTCCGCTGACCGCCCTTGCCGGGTGTCACCCCGGACACGACCGGCGTCCCGTAGTCGAGCATCGCCTGACCATGGAACTGGCCCTCCCGGCCGGTGATGCCCTGGATGAGCAGCCGCGTCTCGGTGTTGACCAGGATGCTCATCCGCCGCCCGCGATCCCGGCCGCCGCCACGGCCAGCTCGGCGGCCTCGTCGAGGCTGTAGGCCGTCTGGAGGTCGGCCTGCTCAAGGATGAGCGCGGCCTCGTCGGCGTTAGTGCCCACGATCCGCACCACCATCGGTACCTGTCGGTCCAGCCCGGCGCGCGCTTCGACGATCCCGTGGGCCACCTCGTCCCCCCGGGTGATGCCGCCGAAGATGTTGATCAAGACGGCCCGCACGTTCGGATCGGCCAGGATGATCCGGAATGCCTCGGCGACCTTCTCGTGGCGCGCGCCGCCGCCGATGTCGAGGAAGTTCGCCGGTTCACCGCCGGCCAGCTTGACGAGGTCCATGGTGGTCATCGCCAGGCCCGCGCCATTCACCATGCAACCGATCGTGCCTTCGAGCTTGATGTAGCTGATCCCGGCCGCGCGCGCCGCGATCTCTGCCGGCTCCTCCTCCGACAGGTCGCGCATGGCCTCAACGTCGGGATGGCGGGGAAGCGCGGAGTCGTCGACGACCATCTTCGCGTCGAGCGCCAGGAGGCGGCCGTCCGCGGTGATCGCCAGGGGATTCACCTCGGCAAGCTCGGCATCGGTGCCGAAGAATGCGTCGGCAAGGCCCTCGAGGAGGGAAGCCAGAGCGGGCCGGTGGACCTCGGGGAGGCCGAGGAAGGCATCCACCGCGGCCACGTCGGACGCCTGGAGCCCCGCCAGCGGGTCGAGGTGGTGGCGGAGGATGGCCTCCGGGTGGGTGCGGGCGACCTCCTCGATCTCGATCCCGCCCTCCGCGCTGGCGATGACCGAGACGGCCTTGGCCGATCGGTCGAGGACGAGAGCGAGGTAGTACTCGGCGGCGATGTCGACCGCCGGAGTCACCAATAGGGTGCGCACCGGCCCGCCGGCAATCCGCAGGCCGAGGATCTCTTCTGCGCGGGCCTCTGCCTCGTCGGGGCTGGCGGCGAGCTTCACGCCCCCCGCCTTGCCGCGCCCGCCGGCAAGGACCTGGGCCTTGACCACGACCGGGACCCCGAGCCGCTCCGCCGCCCGCCGAACGTCGATGGGCGTGGTCGCCACCTCCCCGAGCAGGGTGGGGACCCCGTGCCGGGCAAGGATCTCCTTGCTGCGGAACTCCTGGAGCTTCACGCCCCGAGCGTACCCGACACGTCCCGTGGCCGACCGCCACCGGACGCGGCCCCGCCTGCCTACACTTGGGGCAATGGCTTACGAGGTGACCCTGATCCCGGGCGACGGGATCGGCCCGGAGATCTCGGCTGCCGCGCGCGACGTCCTGGAGGCGACCGGTGTCGGTTTCACCTGGGACGAGCAGATCGCCGGGGAGGCGACGCTGGTCAGCGAGGGCAACCCGCTGCCAGACCGGGTGATCGAGAGCATCCGACGGACGGGCGTCGCCCTGAAGGGGCCGATCACGACCCCGGTCGGCACTGGCTTCCGCAGCGTGAACGTCGCGCTCCGCCAGGCGCTCACCCTGTACGCGAACGTCCGCCCGGCGCGGAGTATTGCCGGGGTCCAGTCGCGCTACACCGACGTCGATTTGGTCATCGTGCGAGAGAACACCGAGGACCTGTATGCCGGCATCGAGCGGCAGGTGAGCGACGACGAGGCAGAGAGCATCAAGGTCATCACCCGCGGCGCTTCGGAGCGCATCGCGCGCTACGCGTTCGAGTACGCGGTGGCCAACGGGCGGTCGAACGTGACCGCCATCCACAAGGCGAACATCATGAAGCTGACCGACGGACTGTTCCTCGAGAGCTGCCGTCGCGTGGCGGCGGAGTACGAAGGACGGATCGGCTTCCAGGACCGAATCGTGGACAACATGTGCATGCAGCTGGTGCAGAAGCCGGAAACCTACGACGTGCTCGTCGCTCCCAACCTGTACGGCGACATCATCAGTGACCTCGCGGCGGGCCTCGTGGGCGGGCTGGGAATCGCGCCCGGCGCGAACATCGGGGAGACCGCAGCCGTCTTCGAGGCAGTCCACGGCTCCGCACCGAAGTACGCCGGCCAGGACCGGGCCAACCCAACCGCGCTGATCCTTTCCGGAGCGCTGCTGCTGCGCCACATCGGGGAGACGGAGGCAGGCGCCGCGGTCGAGGCCGCGGTCCGGGACGTCATCGGCGATGGACGGGTCGTGACGGCCGACCTCGGTGGCACGGCCGGAACCCGAGCCTACGGGCAGGCCGTGGCCGCCCGCGTCCAGGCGCTCCGAGCCGCGGCATGACCGTTGGGTCGTGGTTGGCCCAGGCCCAGTCGCGGGTGGTCCGCTACCGGGTCAGTTGGGCACAGCTGGCGTGGTTCGGGCATCGACTGTCGGGGATCGGCGTTCTGCTCTACCTGTTCATGCACATCGTGGAGACCTCGATGGTGCTGCTCGGCCCGGACGTCTACAACACGACCCTCGGCTTCTTCCGCAACCCGGTGATTAGAGCCGGGGAGATCCTCCTGATGGCGGCCCTCGTCTACCACTCCCTCAACGGGCTGAAGATCATTCTCATCGACTTCGTGCCCGCGGCGACTGCCTGGTACCGGCCGCTGACCTATGGCGTGGTCGTGGCCACCGTGGTCGCCATGGTGCCGTTGGCGATGATCATGTTCGCCCCCTTCGCGCCGTGGTGAGCCGATGAGCGTCGGACGCACCGTCTGGCTCGGGAACCCGCCGGCCCCGCGCCCCGGCCCGCCATCGGGAACCCGGCGCGAGTGGTTCTGGTGGTGGTTCATGCGGCTCAGTGGGCTGGCCCTCGTGATCCTGGCCCTGGGCCACATGCTGATCATGCACGTCCTGGTGCAGCTCTCCGGACAGGAGGTGGACTTCGCCTTCGTCACCAGCCGCTGGGGGACGCCCTTCTGGCGGATCTACGACGCCCTCCTCCTGGTGCTCGCGCTCGTCCACGGGGTGAACGGTGCGCGGGTCGTCATCACCGATCTGGTCCCACGCGGCGGCATCCGCAACCTGCTCGTCGCCGGGCTTGGGATCCTGGCCGTGGCCTGGCTCCTGCTCGGGCTGCTGGTCGTCGTGTTCTTCAACCCCGAAGGGGCGCCGGCCGTCGGCCCGTTCTCGTGAGGGCTGAGGCGTGAGCGTGCCCATGGTCGGGCGCGGCCCGGCCGCCGCGCCCCGCATCCACGTCCTCGACGCCGTCGTGGTGGGCGCCGGCGGAGCCGGCCTGTACGCCGCCCTCGAGCTGAAGCGGGGACTGGGCGAGGTGGGCCGGATCGGGGTGGTTTCGAAGCTCTACCCCACCCGATCCCACACCGGCGCCGCCCAGGGCGGGGTGTGCGCCGCGCTCGGCAACACCGAGGAGGATCACTGGGAGTGGCACTGGTGGGACACCGTCAAGGGCGGGGACTACCTCGTCGACCAGGACGCGGCGGAGGTGATGTGCCGCGACGCGGTCCAGACCATTCGCGACCTGGAGCACCTCGGACTGCCGTTCGACCGCACCCCGGAGGGGTTGATCGACCAGCGGCGCTTCGGCGGCCACTCCCGGAACCATGGAGAGGCGCCCGTTCGCCGCTCGTGCTACTCGGCGGACCGGACGGGCCACGCCATCCTTCAGACCCTGTACCAGCAGTGCATCCGCCACGACGTCACGTTCTTCGACGAGTACCAGGTCCTCGACCTGCTCATGCCCGACGGTCCCGATGGACGCGTGAGCGGGGTGCTTGCCATCCAGCTGGCGACCGGAGAGCTGACCGCGTTCCTGGCGCCCGCCGTCCTGTTCGCCACCGGCGGCTTTGGGATGGTCTACAAGGTCACGTCCAACGCCCACACCCTGACCGGCGACGGCGTGGCGATCGCCTACCGGCGCGGGCTGCCGCTTGAGGACATGGAGTTCTTCCAGTTCCACCCGACCGGCATGTACAAGCTCGGTTTTCTCCTGTCGGAGGCGATGCGGGGGGAGGGCGGCATTCTCCTGAACGGCGAGGGAGAGCGTTTCATGGAGCGCTACGCCCCGACCATGAAGGACCTCGCCAGCCGCGACGTCGTGAGTCGCAGCATCTACCAGGAGGTGGCGGCCGGTCGCGGCGTGAACGGGCTGGACTTCGTCCATCTCGACGTGCGCCACCTCGGCGCCGAGATTCTCGATCGCAAGCTCCCCGACATGGCCGGCTTCATCCGGACCTACTTCGGCCTCGAGCCGCTGACCGACCTTGTCCCCATCCAGCCCACGGCCCATTACGCGATGGGCGGCATCCCGACCGACGTCGACGGCCGGGTCCTTGGTGACGCGGATGGTCGGGTCGTCGACGGCTTCTACGCGGCGGGGGAGTGCGCCTGCGTCAGCGTTCATGGCGCCAACCGACTGGGCACGAACTCCCTGCTCGACATCCTCGTCTTCGGCCGCCGCGCCGGGATGGCCATGACCGAAGCGCTCGCCGGCGCTCAACCACCTGCTCGCGACCTGGAGGCGGAGGCACGGGCGACCGCCGGGCTCGCCGACCTGCTGGCCAGCACCCGGGGCGAGCGACCCGCGACGCTTCGCACGGACCTGCGCGAGCTGATGTTCCGCGACTGCGGCGTCTACCGCTCGGCCGAGGGGCTGGCCGCCGCTCGATCCGGCGTCTCCGGGATCCGTGAACGGGCGCGGAACCTGCGCCTCGACGACCACGGCAGCCGCTACAACACCGACCTCACCGACGCCCTCGAGCTCGGATTCCTCCTTGACTGCGCGGAGGCGATGGTCATCTCGGCAGAAGCCCGGACGGAGAGTCGCGGGGCACATGCCCGGGAGGACCACCCCGACCGCGACGACGAGGGCTGGATGCGACACACGATGGCGACCCGGCAGCCGAACGGGAAGGTCGCCCTGACCTACAAGCCGGTGACGGTGACCGAGTTCGCGCCGGCGCCCCGGGTGTACTGACCGATGGAGATCGAGCTCCGCATCCGTCGCTTCAACCCGGAGGCGGATGACGAGCCGCACTGGGAGTCGTACGACCTCGAAGCCGACCCCACCGATCGCGTGCTCGACCTCCTGCACCAGGTGAAGTGGTACCAGGACGGGACGCTGACCTTCCGCCGCTCGTGCGCCCACGGCGTCTGCGGCTCGGACGCGATGCTCATCAACGGCCGCAACCGTCTGGCCTGCGCGGTCCTGGTCCGGGATGCGGGGGACCGCATCGACGTCGAGCCGATGCGCGGGCTGCCGGTGGTCAAGGACCTGCTCGTGGACCAGGAGGGCTTCTGGGCCAAGTACCGCGACGTCATGCCGTACCTGGTGAACGACGAGATCCCGGCCGACGGCCTGGAGCGGCGCCAGGCACCCTTCGATCGGGCGAAGTACGAGGACACGAGTCGCTGCATCCTGTGCGCCGCGTGCACCACGGCGTGCCCGGTGTTCTGGACGAACCCCGACTACGTGGGGCCTGCCGCCATCGTCAACGCCCATCGGTTCATCTTCGACAGCCGGGACACGGCGCACGCCGAGCGACTGGAGCTCATGGCCGACGCCGACGGGGTCTGGCGTTGTCGCACGGTGTTCAACTGCGTCGAGGCCTGCCCCAGGGGCATCAACGTCACCCGCGCCATCCTCGAGGTGACCCAGGCCATCGAGGACCGCCCGGCTTGAGGCGACTGCTGATCCATACCGATGGCGCCGCACGGGGCAACCCCGGTCCGGCCGGTGCCGGTGCGCTCCTCCAGGACGCGGAGACGAAGGAGACGGTCGCCGAGATCGCCGAGTTCCTCGGGATC
Source organism: Candidatus Limnocylindria bacterium (assembly GCA_035251655.1). Lineage (GTDB taxonomy): Bacteria > Chloroflexota > Limnocylindria > QHBO01 > QHBO01 > DASTEQ01. The sequence continues at coordinate 18,865 of DATFEC010000014.1, forward strand.
CAGACGAACAACTACGCCGAATGGACCGCGGTGGAGCTTGCCCTCCGCGAGGCCCGACGGCTGGGCGCCACCGCCGTCGACCTGCGGACCGACTCCGAGCTCGTGGCCCGCCAGATCGCCGGGCGCTACCGGGTCCGACACCCGGGCCTCAAGCCGATCCACGCCAGGGTGATGTCCCTGCTCGGCGACCTTTCGGCCTACACCGTGGGCCACGTACCGCGCGAGCGGAACGTCGAAGCGGACCGTCTCAGCAACGTGGCGATCGACGGACCGGAGGGATCGGGCTAGACTCAGGTTCCTGGAGACGGCCGGACGGCCGCGGACGCCAGCGCCGAAAGGCGGCGTTCGAGGAAAGTCCGAGCTCCATAGAGCAGGCTCGCGGGTAACACCCGTCCGCCGTGAGGCGAGGACCAGCGCCACAGTGACGATGCCCGCGCAAGCGGGAGTGAAACGGGCAAGCTCGAGCCGGA